>JBDTDY010000300.1:0-3770 GCA_039922835.1 Ornithinibacter sp. | reverse complement strand
GGGGCTGGACGGCGCCGACCGGTTCTGGCGGACACCGGCCGAGCCGATAGGCGATCACCGAGGCTCTAGTCTCGACGACGAACGCATTGTTTGCCCTGCCACCGGAGCTCTCTGGTCATGACGACCGCAGCTCGTTCCCGTGGCACGAGGTACGGGGATGCAGCGGCCGGGCACCCGGTGGCGCCTGCAACCAGCTGGCACGTGGCTACTCCCCGCGACGGGTCAGGTTGAGCACGGCGCCGAGGTCCAGGGCAACTGTCGAATATCGCAGGGCGTCGCTCACGGCGCTGATGGGGCCGACAAGCGCGGCTGGGCAACCGGGCTCGCTCGTCCTGCCCCTCTGCGCGAACCTCATTCTCTGCCATTCGATGCAGTCTTCCGTGGCTAAACCTTCAAGGCCAAAGCACGGGCAGTTATCACACCGCGATCGCATAGGGGGGCGACGTCTGAGCCGCTGGTGCCGTCGAGCCGATGGACGAGTGATGGATAACGATCGCGTGGACCTCTGGAGGCTCCAAGTCATCGGCGGATTCTGCGCATCCGTGGTGATCGGTCTACTCATATGGGGTGATCTGAGCCTGAACCGGATGATCTTCGGGGCGCTCTTCTACGTGATCGGCCAGGTCCTCTTCCCCAAGGGCCTGATGCAGATCGGGAGACCGCGAAGGCTCAGGCAGCTCCTCTTCGTCGCTTGAGGGGAGGCGATGGATGGCCATGAGCCCCCGTGGCGAAACGTCCGACATTCGGCACGTGGGGACGTTCGTCTCTGTCCCTGCCCGACCGGATCGGGCAAGGGATGAACCAGGGACGGACTCTCGTGCAGTGGCCTACGTGTCTGCTCAAGCGTCTTGGCTGACGTCATGCGCGAGAGCGTCGGAGCAGAGCGGCTGCCCACCGAGCTGACCCGGCGGGGCCGCCCTTCGCACGGGACCGCCCCGGTCTCTCGCTCCCGTTGCCGTCCATAACAACACAGCGAGCTTCGCCCAAGATGCACACCGTTGGCTCATTTCTCACACAACGGCTCAAGGGGCACCCCTCCCGGACGCCCCCGTGCCGCGCGCCTCACCGCACGTGTCGGTGCCGACACCTACCGTCGGCGACATGACAGCGGTGCAGGGCACGTTCGACGATCTGGGCACCGCGCTGTCCACCACGACCTTCGTCGTCGTCGACCTCGAAACCACCGGCGGCAGCCCGACGGAGTGTGGCATCACCGAGATCGGTGCGGTGAAGGTGCGCGGCGGCGAGGTGCTCGGTGAGTTCCAGACCCTGGTCAACCCGGGCACCCCGATCCCGGCCTTCATCTCGGTCCTCACCGGCATCAACGACGGGATGGTCGCCGGGTCGCCGCGCATCGAGGCAGCGCTGCCCGCCTTCCTGGAGTTCGCCGAGGGCTCGGTGCTCGTCGCGCACAACGCCGGCTTCGACATCTCCTTCCTCAAGGCGGCGGCCCGCCGCACCGACCACGACTGGCCGGGTTTCGCCGTCCTGGACACGGTCCACCTCGCCCGCCAGCTCGTCCACCGTGACGAGGTCCCCAACCACCGGCTCGCGTCCCTGGCCCGCCTCTTCTGCGCCACGACCACCCCCGACCACCGGGCGCTGCACGACGCGCGGGCCACGGTCGACGTGCTGCACGGCCTGCTGGAGCGGGTCGGTTCGCTGGGGGTGCACTCCCTCGAGGAGCTGCTCGACTACACCGCGCGAGTCTCCCCCGCCCGGCGCCGCAAGCGCCACCTCGCCGACGGCCTGCCCGATGTGCCGGGTGTCTACCTCTTCAAGGACGGCCAGGGGCAGGTGCTCTACGTCGGCACCTCGGTGTCCATCCGCACCCGGGTGCGCTCCTACTTCACCGCCTCGGAGCACCGGCGCCGGATGGGTGAGATGGTGCGCATCGCGGAATCGGTGACCCCGGTGGTCTGCGCGACGATCCTGGAGGCCGAGGTCCGTGAGCTGCGCCTCATCGCGCAGCACAAACCTCGCTACAACCGCCGCTCGCGCAACCCCGAGAGGGCGTTGTGGGTCAAGCTCACCGTCGAGCCGTTCCCGAGGTTGTCCATCGTGCGCACGGTCGCTGATGACGGCAGTCGGTATGCCGGACCGTTCGGCTCCCGCTCGGCCGCAGA
Organism: Ornithinibacter sp.; assembly: GCA_039922835.1. Lineage (GTDB taxonomy): Bacteria > Actinomycetota > Actinomycetes > Actinomycetales > Dermatophilaceae > Fodinibacter. The sequence continues at coordinate 1,644 of JBDTDY010000300.1, read as the reverse complement.
GGCCGCCGTCGCCGCCGTCCACGAGGTGCTTCCGTTGCGGCAGTGCCTGGAGCGGCTCTCACCCACCAGGCTGCGGTCCGCCTGCGCCCTGGCCGACATGGGCCGATGCGGGGCTCCGTGCACCGGCGCCCAGAGCGTGCAGGACTATGCCCTGGTCGTCGAGCGGGTCGCGGACCTGCTGAGCGGTGGCACCAGAGAGCTCCTCACCGCGCTGCGAAGCCGCCTCACCGAGCTCTCCGACGCCGAGCGCTTCGAAGACGCCCAACTCGTCCGCGACCGCTTGGTCGCGCTGGTGCGGGGCACCACGAGGTCGCAGCGCCTGGACCCACTGGCCCGGATGGGCGAGCTCGTCGCGGCCCGGCGCTCGGTGCTCGGTGGGTGGGAGGTCGTGTGCGTGCGCCACGGGCGCCTCGCAGGCAGCACCACCTCGCCGCGCGGAGCAGACCCGATGCCCTACGTCGACGCGCTGCGCGCCAGCGCCGAGGTGGTCTCCCCGCCGGCGCCGCCCTCCACCGCAGCCACCTCCGAGGAGAGCGAGAAGGTCTTGCGCTGGCTCGAAGCCCCCGGGGTGCGGATCGTGGACGTCGAAGGGTCCTGGACCTGCCCCGTCGGCGGCTCGGCCCCGGTGCGAGCCGAGCTCGAGCCGCTGGAGACATCCCGCCGGGCCGCAGCCGGTTTCGCCGGCACCCGTTGACCGCGCCGTATCAGCGACGACGACCCCGGTGACAGCACACCGGGCCGCTAGTGTGGCGTCGTGATCACCGCCATCGTCCTCATCAGCGCCGACGTCGACCGCATCCCCGAGGTCGCCCAGGAGATCGCCGACATCGATGGAGTGACCGAGGTCTACTCGGTCGCCGGTGACGCGGACCTCATCGCGATGGTCCGGGTGCGCGCGCACGAGGAGCTGGCCGACGTGATCGCCGACCGGCTCAACAAGACCGCCGGTGTCACCGGCACCGCAACGCACATCGCGTTCCGCACCTACTCCTCGCACGACCTCGAGGCGGCCTTCAGCCTCGGCCTCGACGGCTGAACCCACGGGTCCGCGCAGCGGCCGACCCGGGAGTCAGGCTCGCTGCGTCGCCGCCACCCATCGCTCGAGCAGCCGTTCCCCGGCTCCCGTGTCGATCGTCTCCTCGGCGCGGTCCATGCCTGAACGCACGGCCTGAGCCAAAGCGTGGCGTGACATCTCGGCCGAGTTCGATGCCAGTCCCGATGCGGTGGCCAACGCCATCCCGGCGTTGAGGACGACGGCGTCGCGCACGGGCCCGCGGTCACCGGCCAGCAGTCGGCGCACCACCTCGGCGTTGTGCTCTGCGGTGCCTCCGCGAAGCGACTCGACGGGACTGTGCCCGAGCCCGACGTCCGCGGGGTCGAGCGCGACCTGCGCCACACGCCCCTCCCTCACCCACCACACGGTGGAGGATGTCGCCAGGGTCAGCTCGTCGAGCCCGTCGTCGCCGCGGAACACCGTCGCCGCCCGGCCGCGCTCGGCGAAGACGCCGGCGATGAGGGGGGCCATCCGGGCGTCCGCGACGCCCACCGCGGCATACGTCGGCTGGGCGGGGTTGGTGAGCGGACCGAGGGCGTTGAAAGCGGTGCCGACCCCCAGGTCTCGGCGGGCGACCGCGGCGTGTCGCA
>JBDTDY010000299.1:0-2850 GCA_039922835.1 Ornithinibacter sp. | reverse complement strand
TCAGCGGCCTCTCCGTCGGCTTCGAGTCCGCCGTCTACACGACCCTGGTCATCGGTGCCGCCGTGTTCGGGGCGTTCCTCCTCGGTGGTGCGACGCTGACCGTCTCGCTGTTCGCGGTGGCGCTCGCGGGCTGTGGCCTGCTGACCACGGTCGGTGTCATCGTGGCCATGGACACCTTCGGTCCGGTCTCCGACAACGCCCAGGGCATCGCCGAGATGTCCGGCGACATCGACGAAGAGGGTGCGCAGATCCTCACCGACCTCGACGCCGTCGGGAACACCACGAAGGCCATCACCAAGGGCATCGCGATCGCGACCGCGGTCCTGGCAGCGACGGCACTGTTCGGCTCCTACACCGACGCCTGGCAGAGCGCGGTGCGCGAGCTGGATGCGGCGGGCATCTCCGAGAAGGAGGGCAGCGACTTCCTCAACAACGCGTTCGGCCTGATCACCGCGCCGAACACCCTCGTCGGCGTCATCCTCGGTGCCGCGGTCGTCTTCCTCTTCTCCGGCCTGGCCATCAACGCGGTCACGCGTGCAGCCGGTGCGATCGTCTTCGAGGTGCGTCGCCAGTTCCGCGAGATCCCCGGGATCATGGAGGGCACGACCAAGCCCGAGTACGGCAAGGTCGTCGACATCTGCACCCGTGACTCGCTCCGCGAGCTCGCGACCCCCGGCCTGTTGGCGGCCCTGATGCCGGTGGCAGTCGGGTTCGGCCTCGGTGTCGGACCACTGGCCGGGTTCCTCGGCGGTGCGATCGGCTCGGGCGCCCTGATGGCCGTGTTCCTCGCCAACGCCGGCGGTTCGTGGGACAACGCGAAGAAGATCGTCGAGGACGGGCACCACGGAGGCAAGGGCAGCGATGCCCATGAGGCCGTGATCATCGGTGACACCGTCGGTGACCCCTTCAAGGACACGGCCGGCCCGGCGATCAACCCGCTGCTCAAGGTGATGAACCTGGTCTCGGTGCTCATCGCCCCCGCAATCGTCACCCTGTCGATCGGTCCGGACGCCTCGGCGCCGATCCGCTACGGCATCGCGGGTGTCGCGCTGGTCATCGTGGCAGCCTCGGTCGCCTACTCCAAGAGCAAGGACCTCGCGATCGGCGGCGACATCGACCCCGATGACGCCCCCATCGAGAAGCAGGCACCGGTCGGGATCAGCTGACCCCCACCACCCGCACGACGGGGCCGGGTTCCGTGAGGAGCCCGGCCCCGTCGTCCTTTTCCGTCAGGCCTCTCCTCGCCGGTGTGCTCACCCTCGTGGCGAAACCGGGATGCCGGGTCGCGGACCGGGCGGCACGGCATACGCTCGTCCCTGATGAGCATCCACACGCCCCGCACCGACCCGCGCCTCCTCGGGCTGCTCCGCGCCGACCTGGTGTCGTCGGGGTTCACCGTCCAGGGGGTGACCGAGCTGCTCGGACCGTTGGCCTCCGCAGCCCTGGACCGCGAGCAGTCCCTCCCCGCGCAGCGGGTGACCGGCCGCTCGCGGGAGCCCTGCGCCGTCCTGGTGCGGCTGTTCACCCTCGGCGACCCCGTCGACGCGGCCGAGGTCGCCGGTGCCCTTCCCACCCTGGGTGTCACGGGCGCCCTCGAGCTCGGGCTCATCGCTCCCGAGGGTGACGGGGTGGTCGCGCTGTGCGACCTGAGGCCGTATGCCGGTGGCGGCGCCGACTGGTGGGTCGCCTCCGACCTCGCGGAGCTCGCGACGGGGAAGCCGCTGCGCGAGGACCACGTGCTGGGGATCGGCGGCGCGTCCACGACCCTCGCGTCCTGGACACCGCGCCCGCACGTCGAGCGGGCCCTGGACCTCGGCACCGGCTGCGGGGTCCAGGCGCTGCACCTCGATGCCCACGCCGACGAGGTCGTCGTCACGGACCTCTCCGAGCGGGCCCTCGGCTACGCCCGGTTCAATGCCTCCCTCGATGACGCGCAGTGGGAGATCAGGGCAGGTTCGATGCTCGACCCGGTGCGGGGCGAGCGGTTCGGCCTCGTGGTGAGCAACCCACCGTTCGTCATCACGCCCCGTTCCGGGGCGGTGCCCCGCTTCGAGTACCGCGACGGCGGGGCCGCGGGCGACGCGATCGTCCGCGACCTGGTGCGCGCCGTCGGCGACCACCTCGAACCCGGTGGCATCGCGCAGTTCCTCGGCAACTGGGAGGTTCCCGTCGGAGCCACGTGGACCGAGCGCGTCACGGCGTGGCTCGACGGCACCGGGCTGGACGCCTGGGTGGTCCAGCGTGAGGTGCAGGACCCGGCGCAGTATGCCGAGACCTGGGCCCGTGACGGCGGGCACCACCCGGGCACGGCGGACTTCAACACGATGTATGCCGCGTGGCTCGACGACTTCGAGGCGCGCGACGTGGCCTCCATCGGGTTCGGGGTCATCACCCTGCAACGGCCGCGCACCGATCGCGATCCCTTCGTCGATCTCATGGACGTGCCGTGGCCGGTGGAGTCGCCCATGGGGGCAACGGTGCTCGCCGGACTGGACTCCCGCACGTGGCTCACCGAGGCCGATGACGACGCCGTTCTGGACGCCGTATGGACCTGCGCCGCAGACGTCCACGAGGAGCGACACACGACGCCCGGCAGCGCTGACCCGAGGGCCATCGTCCTGCGGCAGGGCGGTGGTCTGCGACGACACCTCACCCTGACGACCGTCACCGCGGCCTTCTCCTCGGTCTGCGACGGCGACCTGTCGGCGCGCGTCGCCGCAGCCGCGATCTCGGGGCTGCTCGACCTCCACGGCAGCGCGGTGCGCGCGGAGGTGGCGGCCTTCGTGCGCGACGCCGCGAAGGATGGCCTGATCATCCGCTGACCAAAAACTGGTTGTGAGTGAGTGCTCA
>JBDTDY010000298.1:0-3118 GCA_039922835.1 Ornithinibacter sp. | reverse complement strand
AGGCCTCGTCCCACGTGCAGGTGCACACCGGTGCCGTGCACGTGCACCAAGGCGACACGTGGGTCGTGACCGACCTCGACCTCGATGCTCGGGTGGCACACGCCGTGCGGGGCGACCCGGGGTGGTCCACGCATGCACAGTCGGTGAGTCGCTTCGACATCCTCGGCACCGACAGCACGGTGCGTCGGGCGCGGGCCGAGGTCTCGTTCGGCACCGTGCGGGTCACCTCGCAGGTGACCGGCTTCCTGCGCCGCCTTCCCTCCGGCGAAGTGCTGGGCACCCACCCGCTCGACCTTCCGGAACGCCCCCTGACCACCAAGGCCGTCTGGTGGACCATGTCGCCCGAGGTGCTCGAGGCCGCCGGCGTCACCGCGGAGGACCTTCCCGGAGCACTGCACGCCGCAGAGCACGCGGCAATCGGAATGCTTCCCATCGTCGCCACCTCCGACCGGTGGGACGTCGGAGGCGTCTCGACCGCGCTGCACCCCGACACGGGGCTGCCGACGATCATGGTCTTCGACGGCTACCCCGGTGGCGCCGGGTTCGCGCAGCGCGCCCACGACGCCTTCGAGGCGTGGGCCCGAGCCACCCGGGACGCGGTGCTCGACTGCCCCTGCGCCGCAGGCTGCCCCGGGTGCGTGCAGTCACCGAAGTGCGGAAACGGCAACGAACCCCTCTCCAAGACCGGCGCCGTCACCGTGCTCGAGCTCGCCCTGGCCGGAGCCTGAGCCGCACCCCACTTCTCCCGTCGCGGAACCGGCATCGTCGCTGGTCAGCGGGTACTGTCGCCGACATGATCGTGCTCGGAGTCATCCTCGTCCTGATCGCGGCAGCCGTCGGTCTCGGCCTCATCGCTGCCATGGTTCAACTCACCCCTTCGGTGGAGCTGGACGTGCCCGGCGGCACGCTCAGTTTGCCGCCCGTCGCAGTGCTCGTGACCGGGATGGTCATCGTCGCGGTGTTCTGGCTGGGGTGGGTGATGCTGCGAAGCGGTGTGCGTCGAAGCCGACGCCAACGCGCTGAGGCCAAGGACGCCGCCCGCGCGGCCGAGCAGGCTCGCGTGGAGAAGGAACAGCAGACGAAGGAGGAGTTCGCCGCCCGGGAACGACAGCTCGTGGAGGAGCGACGACGCCACGAGGAGGAGCGGGCCGCACTGCTCAAGGAGGCGGACGCGCGAGCTGTCGCAGGCTCCGCTCCGTCGAGCACCTCCTCCGATGCCTCCCTCCCTCGATCGAAGGAGCCGCGGGTCGGCAGCGACGACACGCGCGCCACCACGCCTGGCGACCCGCCTCGGAGAGAAACCCCGACCACGTGAGGCTGGGCCGCCTCGGGGGCTGATCGCCCGAGGGATTGGCTCTCACCGTGCGTCGGTGCTGACACCGGAGCGGGCCGTGGCGGACACCACCTCTGGGACCACGTGCGCAAAGAGACCCTCCCCCTGAACCGAGACCTGGACGACGACCAGCACCGATCCGTCGCCGAGCACCACACACGATGACTCGCGTGCGCCGTTCAACGCCGCGAGCCCAGCCGAGGCTTCACAGTCGGGCGCTGCTCCGGTGAGCATCGGGGCGACGGCGGCCAGCGCCGCAAGGTCCGCCGCGGAACGGGCTCGGTGGACACCCGCGACGACCCCGCCGAGCACCGAGACCGCCCCGAGCAGGACGACGAGCACCCCACATGCGCCCAGCACCACCACCGTGCCGGACCCCCGCTCCGCCACAGGGCCCTGCCCCACCGGATGCTGTGGTCGCACCTCGCGCGTGGTGCTCCCTGGTGGGCTCACCACGGCACCTCTCTCACGGCCACGGCCGTCGCCGAGGGACCGGCCTGGATACCGATCCGAGACAGCGCCGCGGGGAGAGGCGCCGAGACACTCACCCTGACGAGTCGCTCCGAGGTGTCGACGGTGACCACCGACCCGGACGGGGCGGCTGCCCGGATCTGGCTCGTGGCCTCCGCGAGAGGCTCAGCCCGGGCGAGCAACCTCGCGCCGGTTCTCGCAGCATCGACGCACCGCACCTGGGACACCCCGAGGTCCACCGCCGCGAGGACGACAGCCAGGAGCAGGACCACGCAGGGGAGCGCCACCGCCACCTCAGCGCTGACCATGCCTGCCTCGCCCCGCGGACGCCCCTTCACCCGCCCGTGCCCAGCGCCGACACGATGATCCCGCTCAGCGCCGCCTTGACGGGCCCCGAACGCACCACCGCGAGCAGCACCGCGGCAAAGGCCACCGCAGCGATCGTCCCGACCGCGTACTCCGCTGTCGTCATCCCCGCTTCACTCAACCCACGCAGTCGCTGCAGGTCGTGCCGCAGCTTCCCGATCATTCGCCCATACATAGCCAACCCCCTTGTCACGGCGCGTCCTTCGCGCAGTGACCCCCACTGTGGACCTGATCTGCGGGGGGGCTGCGGCAGGGGTCGCGACCTGTGGACGAAGCCTGCCCGCTGGGCTGCCTGTGGACGGAGCCGGCGCACGCGTCCGGGCCCGCACGGCCCCAGCCCGCACGACACCTACGAGGTGAACCCACGGAGGAGGAGCATGACGACGGGGGCGATGGTCGTGGCGACGAAGCCCGGCAGGAAGCAGAGCCCCAGCGGGAGCACCAGCAGCACGCCTGCCCGCTGCACCGCCTTCTCGACACGACGGAGCTCCTCGTCTCGCATCCGCCGAGCTGCTTCCGCCAGCAGCCCCGCAGGCGCCGCACCCGCCGCCTGGGAGGCGTGCCACGCTGCGGCAGCCGGTGCCCAACCAGTGCCCACCCGCCGCCAGGCGTCCTCGGAGGCCTCACCCCAGCGATGCGCGGCAGCCACGACCGACAGCTCGTGCCCCGCCGGTGTGCCGTCGACGTGCGCCACGGCCTCCAGCGCCTCGATCGCCCCGACCCCACTGCGGAGCGCCACTGCGACGAGGGCGAGCGCAGCAGCCGCCTGTTCCACCGTTGCGTGCTCCACCACGCACTGCGAGTCCTCGAGATCCGTTCCCGGTCGCGACTCACACGATCGGTGTCGGAGCGCCACGACAGCGAGCGGGCCGGGCCAGGACGCACATCCGAACACGACCAGGAGCATTCCCGTGAGGATCACCGGGTCCATGGGGTCAGCGCCACCGC
>JBDTDY010000297.1:0-3916 GCA_039922835.1 Ornithinibacter sp. | reverse complement strand
GGTCGCGCGCAGGCCGCCCCGGACGTGGCGACCCGACCGTCCGCCTCGCTAGGGTCGGCTCGTGACCGACAACGCCGCCGCCCACGCCCTGTCCGACCCCGAGACCGACCCGTTCGCGGTGGCCGACGCCGCCGCCGCGGTGATCCGCGAGCGCACGGGGGTGCAGCGCCACGACGTCGCACTGGTGCTCGGCTCCGGGTGGGGCCAGACCGGTGACCTCATCGGCGAGACCCTGGCCACCATCGACAACACCGACGTGCCGGGTTTCGCCAAGGCCGCCGTCGAGGGCCACTCGGGCGTGATGCGCTCGGTCGCGATCGGCGACACCGGGCGCCGGGCCCTGGTCTACGGCACTCGCACCCACTACTACGAGGGTCATGGCGTGCGCGCCGTGGTTCACGGGGTGCGCACCGCGGCCGCTGTGGGCTGCTCCACCATCGTCATCACCAACGGCTGCGGCGGCCTGCGCGAGGAGTGGGCTCCGGGCACCCCGGTGCTCATCTCCGACCACATCAACCTCACCGCCACCTCACCCATCGAGGGGGCGAACTTCGTCGACCTCACCGATCTCTACTCCCCGCGCCTGCGCGCCATCGCCAAGGAGATCGACCCGAGCCTCGACGAGGGCGTCTACGTGCAGTTCCGCGGACCGCACTACGAGACGCCGGCGGAGGTGCGCATGGCCGGGGTGCTCGGTGGTGACCTCGTCGGCATGTCGACCTCCCTGGAGGCGATCGCGGCGCGCCAGAGCGGCCTGGAGGTGCTCGGCATCTCGCTCGTGACCAACCCCGCGGCCGGCATCAGCACGACACCGCTCAACCACGCCGAGGTGCTGGAAGCGGGCCGAGCCGCCGCCGAGCGCTGCGGGCGCCTGCTGGCCGCCGTCGTCACGAAGATCTGAGGCCGATCCGATGCCGAATGCCGGAGCCGCTCCCCTTCCCCAGCTGGTCGCCGCTGCCCGTGCCTGGGCCGACGACGACCCCGACCCCCAGACCCGCGAGGAGCTTCGGGCCCTCGCCGAGCGCGCCGAGGGTGGGGACGAGGCCGCGCACGAGGAGCTCGCCGACGCGATGTCGGGTTTGCTCGAGTTCGGGACCGCCGGCCTGCGGGGCCACCTCGGCGGCGGGCCGAACCGGATGAACCGCGCGGTCGTCATCCGCGCGGCAGCCGGCCTCACGGCATACCTGAAGACCCTCGGCCCGGCGCCGTTCGTCGTCGTGGGCTTCGACGCACGCACCAACTCCGACGTCTTCGCGCGGGACACCTGCGCGGTCGTCGTGGGGATGGGCGGGCGGGCCGTCGTGCTCCCCACTCCCCTACCGACCCCCGTGCTGGCCTACGCGATCCGACACCTCGGCGCCGATGCCGGCGTGATGGTCACCGCGTCGCACAACCCGCCGGAGGACAACGGCTACAAGGTCTATGTCGGGGACGGGTCACAGATCGTGCCTCCGGTGGACGGGCTCATCGCGGCGGAGATCGCGGCGATCGAGTCGGTCGCCTCGGTGCCGCTGGCCGACGACGGCTGGGCGACCCTCGACGACGAGGTGCTCGACTCCTACCTCGCCGACGTCGTGACCGTGGTCGCCTCCGACACCCCTCGAGACGTCACGGTGGTGCACACCGCCCTGCACGGGGTGGGGTCCGAGACGGTGCGCCGCGCCTTCCTCGCAGCGGGCTTCCCGGAGCCGATCCCGGTCGCGTCCCAGGCCGAGCCCGACCCGATGTTCCCGACGGTCTCCTTCCCCAACCCCGAGGAGCCCGGCGCGATGGACGCCGCGATCGAGCTCGCCGAGCAGACCTCGCCCGACCTGGTCATCGCCAACGACCCCGATGCCGACCGGTGCGCCGTCGGGATCCCCGGGCCAGGCGGGTGGCGGATGCTGCGCGGGGACGAGGTGGGGGCCCTGCTGGGCTCCCACGTGCTCGCTGGCGGCGTGCAGAGCGACTCCCCGGATGCCGTGTTCGCCAACTCGATCGTGTCGTCACGGATGCTCGCCGTGATGTGCCGGGCGGCGGGCGTTCGCCACGAGGAGACCCTCACCGGCTTCAAGTGGATCGGGCGCGTGCCGGGGTTGCGCTACGGCTACGAGGAGGCGCTGGGTTACTGCGCCGACCCGGTGCACGTGCGCGACAAGGACGGCGTCTCGGCGGCGTTGCTCGTCGCCGAGCTGGCCGCCACCCTCAAGGCGCAGGGTCGCTCCCTCGCCGACCGCCTCGACGACCTGGCGCGCGAGCACGGCGTGCACGCCACGGACTCGTTCTCGGTGCGTGTCGAGGACCTCTCGCTCATCGACGCGATCATGGCGCGGCTGCGCGAGACGCCGTTGACCGCGGCGGGGGGCGTGCCCGTGGCCACGGCCCACGACCTCGCCCGCGGGGACGGCGGGCTGCCTCCGACCGAGGGGCTGCGCTACTTCCTCGAGGACGACTCGCGCATCATCGTGCGGCCCTCGGGCACCGAGCCGAAGCTGAAGATCTACCTCGAGGTGGTCGAGCCGGTGACCGATGACGACCTGCGCGGTGCGCGGGCCCGGGCGCAGGGTCGGCTGGCCGGCATCCGGTCCGACCTCGAGGCCGCCACAGCGGTATGAGGCCCACCTCCTCCGGTGAACAATCGACCAATAGGTCACTTCTTCACACCAGCCCACGCCCCACGACCCGTGAACAATCGACCTATGGGTCAGTTGTTCACGCCGGTAGGCTCCCGGGGTGAGCACCACGACCGCAGTCGACCCCACCGAGCGCGCCCGAGACCTGCTGGGCGTCTCCCGCCTCACCAACTCCGCCCTCACCGGCTGGCTGCACGGCCTGCCCGGTGTCGACCAGGTCGGCTGCGAGGCGCGCGCCGCCGGGCTGCGCACCCGCTCGATCAAGACGACGAGCAAGGCCTGGGCCATCGACACCGCGATCTCGATGATCGACCTCACGACCCTGGAGGGTGCCGACACCCCCGGCAAGGTCCGCGGCCTCGCGTCCCGCGCCATGGTCCCCGACCCGAGCGACCCGAGCACCCCCCGGCCCGCCGCCGTCTGCGTCTACGGCGACATGGTCGCCACCGCCAGGGAGGCCCTGGGAAAGAGCGGCGTCAAGGTCGCTGCCGTGGCCACCGCCTTCCCGAGCGGGCGCGCCAGCATGCCGGTCAAGCTCGCCGACGTCCGGTATGCCGTGGAGGCCGGTGCCGACGAGATCGACATGGTCATCGACCGCGGCGCGTTCCTCTCCGGCGACTACCTCACCGTGTTCCGGCAGATCGCCGAGGTCAAGGCGGCGTGCGGCTCGGCGCGGCTGAAGGTGATCATGGAGACCGGCGAGCTCGTCACCTACGACAACGTGCGCCGCGCCTCGTGGCTGTCGATGCTCGGTGGCGGCGACTTCATCAAGACCTCCACCGGCAAGGTCGCTCCGGCGGCCACCCTCCCCGTCACCCTGATCATGCTCGAGGCGGTGCGCGACTGGCACGAGAGCGTCGGCACGATGGTGGGCGTGAAGCCCGCCGGCGGCATCCGCACGAGCAAGGACGCCATCTCCTACCTCGTCACCGTGAACGAGATCGCCGGCGAGGAGTGGCTCAGCAACCAGTGGTTCCGGTTCGGGGCGTCGAGCCTGCTCAACGACCTGATCCTCCAGCGCCAGCGGATGGCCACGGGTGCCTATTCCGGCGCCGACTACATCGCCGACGACGCCCCCAGCATCTACTGACCCGGCCCGAACCCGCCTCCACCCCGAACGGATCCGAGGAACGCATGTCAACCTTCGAGTATGCACCGGCCCCCGAGTCACGGGCCGTCGTCGACATCGCGAGCAGCTACGGGCTGTTCATCAACGGCGAGTTCGTCGAGGCCACCGGAGCGAAGCCGTTCAAGACCATCAACCCCGCCACCGAGGAGGTCCTGGCCGAGGTCTCCGAGGCGAG
>JBDTDY010000296.1:0-3363 GCA_039922835.1 Ornithinibacter sp. | reverse complement strand
GCGAGCACGACGTCGGAGACGACCGCCCCGTGACCGGCGACGAGGTTGATGACGCCGGGCGGCATCCCCGCCTCCTCGAGCAGCTCCATCGTGAGCTGGGCCGCGAGCTGCTGGGTGACCGCAGGCTTCCACACCACGGTGTTGCCCATCAGCGCCGGAGCGGTGGGGAGGTTGCCCGCGATGGCCGTGAAGTTGAAGGGGGTGACCGCGTAGACGAAGCCCTCGAGCGAGCGGTGGTCGCTGCGGTTCCACAGGCCGCGCGAGTTGGCCGGCGGCTGCTCCTCCATGATCTGGCGGGCGAAGTGCACGTTGAAGCGCCAGAAGTCGATGAGCTCGCACGCGGCGTCGATCTCTGCCTGGTATGCCGTCTTGCTCTGTCCCAGCATCGTCGCGGCGTTGATCCTGGCCCGCCACGGACCGGCGAGGAGGTCGGCAGCCTTGAGCAGGATCGCGGCCCGGTCATCGAAGGACATGTCGCGCCAGGCGGGCGCAGCGGCGTTCGCGGCATCCACTGCGGCGACGGCGTCTGCCCTCGTGGCGCCCCTGGTCACGCCCAGCACCTTGCGGTGCGCGTGCGGCTGGCGCACCTCGACCTTCTTGCCCTTGCCCATCACCCGCGTGCCACCGATGGTGTGCGGGAACTCGTGGCTCGTCGACCCGAGCTCGGCCAGGGCGACCTCCACCGCTGCGCGCTCCGCACTGCCGGGGGCGTAGTCCAGGACCGGCTCGTTGATCGGGGCGGGGACGTGGGTCACGGCATCCATTGCGGTTTTCTCCTGGGGGGTCACGGTCGGGGATTCTCCCCCCACTCTCGCCGTCCCCGCGGACCCGCCGCAACTCCCACGCGCTCGCGCGCTCGCACGGACGTCAGCGGGCGAGGAGGGCGCGCACCTCGGCGAGCTCGGTGACGTCGAACCACAGCAGATCGGTGGCCTCCGTGGCACCGGGCTCCTCGTCGACGTGGAACGACACGATCCGAGGGCGGTCGAGCTCCGCGGTGACCTCGACGCGTGAGGCGGGAGAACCGGCGGCGGGCACTGCGACGTCACCGGAGTCGACGTCGGCGGCGGCCACCACCCGGCGCAGGGAGCCATCACGGCTGTGCTGCGCGGCGTCCTCGACGGCCGCGAGCCAGGCGAGGTGCTCCAGCTCCTCCTGGTCCGTGGTGAGCCCCGGCTTGCCCAGGGCTGGCGTCACGGCGTGCGCCGACAGCGGGGCAGGACCGACGGCGCCGCCCTCGGCGAGTGCGGACAGGTGCTGCGCGGTGAGGGGGAGGTAGACGCGGGTGTAGGGCATCGGGGTCAGCCTTCCGGCTTGGGCGCGGGGCGCTTGCGGGGGGCGCGTCGTGGCGCCTCCAGCAGTTCCTGAAGCGAGTCGAGCACGCCGCGGCCCAGCACGTCGGCATCCGGCATTGCGTCGCGGTCGGCATAGAGGCCGTAGTAGACGCCCCCGTCGTAGGACGTCATCCCGATCGAGAGGGCCTGACCGCGGCTCAGCGGGGTCACGGGGTAGGTCGACACCATCCGGGCGCCCGCGGCATACAACGGCATCTGCGGGCCGGGGACGTTGGTGATGACGACGTTGTAGAGGCGACGCGAGACCATGCCGCCCAGGCGCGCACCGAGGGCGTGCATCGTCGGTGGCGCGAAGCCCCCGAGACCGGCGAGCGTGTCGGCCCCGACGGCGCTGCGGGCCCCGGCCTCCATCTGCTGACGCATCGCGAAGGCGATCTGGTGCAGCCGCATCCCCGGGCTCGGCTCCCCCACCGGCAGGTCGACGAAGCAGGCGGTCACCTCTGCACCGGTCGGCGCGCCCTCGCCCTCGTGCACCGACACCGGAACCATCGCGCGGATGGTCGTGCCGGGGTAGACCGACTCGCCCCGGGTCAGCATCCAGGACCGGAATGCTCCCGAGATGGTGGCGAGGATGACGTCGTTGACGGACACCTCGTCGACGAACGAGCCGCGAGCGAGGCGGGCCCGAACCGTGCGGTAGTCCTCGAGGTCGGTGCCGACCATGACGTAGCGACGTGCCCGCCCGACGGAGGCGTTGAGGGGCGACTCGGGGGCCGGCCGCGCGGAGACCCGGGCCAGGGTCGCCACCACGTCGCCGGCGACCGACACGACCTTGCCGACGGTCTTCTTGACGTCGGCCACCCCGGTCTGCACGGTCTCGACGACCTGGCTCGGGGTGCGCACCGCGTCGGCGAGCGCACCGACGAGCAGCTCCGCGGAGCTCGGCTCGGGTCGGGCGCGCCACGTCGTGCTGACGCCCACTCCGGTGCTGGGGTTGCCGTCGACCAGGACGTTGCCGATGTCGAGGGCGGTGACCCCGTCGACCAGGCTGTGGTGGCTCTTGGTGATGATCGCGAAACGGTCCTCCGCGAGCCCCTCCACGAGGTAGACCTCCCAGAGCGGTCGCGACCGGTCGAGCGGGCGCGGCTGGATGCGCGCGACGAGCTCCTCGAGCTGCTCGTCGGACCCGGGGCGCGGCAGTGCGCTGCGGCGCACGTGGTAGCTCATGTCGAAGTGCCGGTCGTCGACCCAGACGGGGTTGGCGAGGCCACCGGGGATGTTCTTGATCTTCTGCCGGTAGCGCGGCACGAAGGCGATCCGCTTGCTGATCAGCGTCACGAGGCTCTCGTAGTCGAAACCGCCCTCGGGCGCGTCGAAGACCATGACGTTGCCGACGTGCATCGGCGTCGTCGCGTCCTCGAGGTGGAGGAAGGAGGTGTCCAAGGAGCTGAGCCGGTCTGCCACGGGCCTATCGTGTCAGACCCCCTGCGCCCACCCCGCACGACCATGCATTCCGTGCCGCCAGCAGATCGCGGCGAGCCGCCGGTGGGCCCCCCACCTCGCACCCCGGCACCGAAGCCGCCCGGATGCCGGTCAGCAGCTCGGTCACGAACGCCGGGTCACGCGCCCGCTCGCTGCGTGTCGGGCGAGCACGCCCGCCGCGAGGGGGGCGCTCGCAAAGGCGCCGTCGGCTGCGCGGGCAGCCAGCGTGCGGGCGACGATCGCGTCGGTCAGCACGGGAAGGTGGCGCGCGAGGAAGAACTCCACGGCGCCCTTGCGTGTGGTCGTGACGTCACGGCGCGCTGCCTTCGCGAGGGCGGCGGTGAGGATCGCGTCGACGACACCACCGACGGGCTCGTAGGTGCTCATGCCCTCGAGGCTGAGGCCCGCGGACTTCGTCGAGTCGTGGATCGGGCTCTGCACCGCGGAGGGGTAGACACAGGTGACCGACACATGGGTGGCGAGCTCCAGGCGCAGGGCGTCGGCATAGGCGACCATGGCCCGCTTCGAGGCCCCGTATGCCGCAGCGAGCGGCAGCTGCATCACGGCCATCCGGGAGGTGACCATG
>JBDTDY010000295.1:0-2873 GCA_039922835.1 Ornithinibacter sp. | reverse complement strand
GGCACCTGCCGTGGCCTTCGGCTCGTGGGTCAACCAGACGTCGGCGGGGTCCAGGCCCAAGGCGCTCAGGGCTCGCTCGATCGCCAGATCCGCCCCCGCCTCCTCCGACACCATCAGGGCGACGTCGGCATCACCGCGCTCCAGATCTGCCGGGAGAACTTCCCCGCTGGGGTCGTGGGACCAGTCGGAGCTCAGTGGCTGCAGGATCACGTCGTCTCGGGGCACCCCGCGACCCTACCGAGGTCCAGGCACACGACGGGGCCCCCACCACAGTGGTGGGGGCCCCGTCGACTGTCGTCAGGGAATGCTCAGGCCAGACCTTCGCAGTTGTCTATCGCAGCGCCGAGCGCACGGACCTCGTCGGGTGTCATCTCGACGACCAACCGTCCGCCACCCTCGAGGGGCATGCGCAGCACGATGCCACGACCTTCCTTGGTGACCTCGAGAGGGCCGTCGCCCGTCCTCGGCTTCATTGCCGCCATGCGTGTTCCCTTCCTCGGCGCGGCCCACCCTGCGCCACGCTGTGCTCCGACGCCGGACAGTCGGAGATTGACCTCCAGTATCCCGCAGCGCTGCGACATGGCGAAATCCGCCTCGACCTGTCCCGGTGTCAGGGCGGCAACGATCCCCAGGGTGTGTAGGTGAGCAGCGAGCAGGTCCACCACACCAGGCCACCGATGAGGACCAGCATCACGACCCCGACCCTCCGGCGCCAGTGCGGCACGACCGAGGCCCCGCTGGCGGTGCGCATGGTCACCGAGGCGAGCAGCGCCGCCAGCGGGACGTCGAGCAGCAGGAAACGCCACATGCTCGTGATGGGTCGCACCACCGCGAAGAGGTAGATCGGGTAGGCGAGCGCCCACGCCCTGGCCTCGACGCAGATCCAGCGCCCGTGACGTCCGAGCACCAGTGCGACGTAGGTGCCGGCGAGCGCCACGAGGACCACCACCCCTGCCAGCCCGTGGCCCTGCCAGGCCCATTCGAACCAGAGGACGAACGGACCCTTGTCGGGCCGCTGACCCCAGGCTGCCTGGACATCGAAGAATGCCGTGGGCACGCCGGTGGCGACGGCGGCGATCAGGGGCCACGCCACCGAGGAGAGGGCGAGGGCGCCGAGCATCACCGCGGCCCGCCAACGGGCTCCGACCAGCGCAACGACCCCCGCGGCCCGGTCCTCGCGCCACCGGACCACCAGGTGGACGAGCGCGGCGGCCCCCAGTGCGGGAGCGATCCCGCGGGTGAGCCCGAGGGGAGCCGCGAGCAGCGCCACGAGGAGGTAGCGACGACGCACCAGGAGCAGCAACCCCCCGACGACAAGCACTGCGGCGAGCGCCTCCGTGTAGGGCTTGAGCATCACCGCCGTCGTCGGGTAGAAGCACCAGAGGCATGCCGCGACCAGGGCGAGTCGCTCGCGCTGGGGTTGCCGGTCGGCGTGCGTGCCGCTGCGGAAGAGAGCCCACACCAGGAGCGCGGCGGCCCCTCCCAGGACGACGTTGAGGGCCATCCCCGCCGCCTCGAACGACAGGCCGGTGAGCATCACGGCTTTCACGAGATAGGGGTAGAGCGGGTAGAACGCCCACGCGCTGTAGGTGACCCTCCCGTTGTCCCCGTCGACCGGCAGCGGCACGGGGTAGCCGTCCTGCACGATCCGGCGGTACCAGACGCCGTCCCACAGGCCGAGCATGTCCCCGAGCGTAGGGTCCGGGTGACCGACCCCCGCCGGGTTCTGGAACCAGGTGGCCGCCACCGCGAGCGCCATCACCGAGACGATCCGGGACACGACGTAGACGGCGAGCACGGTGCGCACCGGGTGCCGCAGCGCGCGACCCGCGAGGACGTGCCGCCCGGCGGAGGTCAGCCAGCTGGTCGCCGTCGCCCGGCCCGGTGTCGCCTCGGGCCCGGGCGCCATCCGCGACGACGGGCTTACAGCAGGAGTGCCGTCCACGGGCGCTACCTCCCCGACCTGCTCAGCCCTTGCCACCGGCCAACCCTCGCACGTCCCAGACGTAGACCCCGCCCTCGCGCACCGGAGCGCCGAGAACACTGGACACGGCGTCACGAAGCACCGCGGCGTCGGGGCGGGCCTCGGGGAGCACGACGGCGTCCACCTGCCCGTCCCTGAGGTCCTGACGGAACGCGGCGACCTGTGCAGCGTCAAGGGGTGGGGCAACCCCGTTGAGCGCGGTCGAGCCGATCCACTGGGTGAGGGCCGTCGGGGTCGCCCCGTACTGCCCCACCCGCTCGGCGCCCGGGCCCGGTCCGACGAAGTAGCCCGCGACGACGGGGAAACCCCACCGGGCTGCTGCCTGCCACTCCAGGGCGCGGGCATCATCCACGGTCGGCGGAGGCACGGCATACACCGAGCCGTCGTCGACCCAGTCCTGCCAGGTCCCCGTGCTGAAGAAGGCCGGAACGGGGGGCCGCGGGTCCACGACGAGCGGGGTGGGCACGACCGGGAGCAGGACGAAGATCCCGGCACCGAGGGCAACAGCGACGGCGGCCCCGCCGCGCCCGGAATACCGGGCGATCGCGACGCGCACCATCTCGAAGCCGATCGCCAGAAGCGCCGCGAGGGCAGGGACGGCGATCAGCGCGAGTCGGGTGGGCACGACGTACTGCACGACCGGCACGGCCTCCAGAACGGCCCAGGGGCCGGGGATCCCGGTGGCCCGTCCGTTCACGGTGATCTCCTCACCGAGGGAGAGCCAGCACGAGAGCAGCACCACGGCTCCGAGGGCGCGCACGAGTGGTCGCCGCCAGCCACATGCCACGACCACGGCCGCCCCCACGAGCAGTGGGACCCCGAAGAAGGAGTTCTCCTCCGTCCGGTTCATCGACACCGCCGCGGAGGCCCACGGGTCGGCGCCGACGGT
>JBDTDY010000294.1:0-3887 GCA_039922835.1 Ornithinibacter sp. | reverse complement strand
CGCTACCTCGTTGCCTCCGGCGACGCGACGCTTCTCCAGGAGAGCGTGGGGTGGTACTCCTCGGCCGATGCCGCACCCATGCCTGCCTCGACGATGCGCTCCCACCTCGAACGCGCGCTTCACGGCGCCCGGGAGCACGTCCTCCCCGGGACGGCACTGGTCGCATACGGCCACGGCGACTGGAACGACTCGCTCCAGCCTGCTGACCCGAGCATGGCCGTGACGATGAGCAGCTCGTGGACGGTGACGTTGCACCACCAGTCGCTGCGCACCCTGGCCGACGGGCTGGAGACCGCCGGGGGGGAGGACGTCCTCGTCGGGGCCCTGCGGATGGAGGCCTCGGCGGTCGCCCGCGATCTGCGCCGCTACATGCTCGTGGACGGCGAGCTCGCCGGGTATGCCCAGCTGGACCCTCCAGACCGGGACGGGGTCGTCGTGGTTCGCCGACTGCTCGTCCACCCGCGAGACACCGAGACAGGGCTTCGGCACGGCTCCCTGCAGATGATCCACGCTCTGGGTGACGGCCTCTTCGACCCCGCCGAGGCGGCCCACCACGTCGCCCTCGTGCGGGAGCACCTCACGGGCGTGGACGGCATCCGACTGTTCGACCAGCCGCCGCCCTACTCCGGTGGGCTGATGCGGCACTTCCAGCGGGCCGAGACGGCGACGTTCGTCGGCCGGGAGGTCGGGCTGATGTACGTCCACGCGCACCTACGGTGGTGCGAGGCGATGGGTCGATGGGGTGATGCCGAGGCCCTGTGGCTCGGGCTCCTCCAGGCGCTGCCACCCGCGACGATCGCCGTCGTGCCGGGGGCCCGGCGGCGCCAGGGCAACGCCTACCCGTCGAGCTCGGACGCAGCCTGCCTGGACCGGGATGAGTTCGCGGCCAGGTACGCCGAGGTGCTCACGGGTGCCACAGGTCTGGAGGCCGGCTGGCGGATCTACTCCTCCGGCCCGGGGGTGCTGCTGCGGATCGTGGTCCACTCCATGCTCGGGGTCCGGCGCCGCGCTGGCACGGTCGAGATCGATCCCGTGCTGCCTCTGCGACTCGATGGTCTGCGCGCCACCGTGCCCCTCGCGGGGAGCCTGTTACGGGTGCGCTATCACGTGGGCGGCCGTGGGCACGGACCGTCGGCGGTGCGTCTGGGCGGACGAGGCCTCGATGCCGCGCGCTGCGCCAACCCGTATCGAGTCGGTGGTCTTGTCATCAAACTCGCCGACCTCGAGGCGGCCCTGCGACCAGAGGGCGACGAGCTCGAGATCTTCCTGCCGTAGCGGTCTGGGCGCAGGCCCCACCAGGGGCCGCAGCAGGCCTCAGCCGTCCGTCGGTTCCGTCGGCTCCGTCGGTCGCACCGAGCCGAGGGTGTCGCTCAGTGACCCACGCAGCCGGGACCACTGGTCGGTCCACGCCTGCAGCGGCGCCAGCGACTGCTCGAGCAGCTGCAGCTGGCTGTCGAACGCCGCCAACTCCGCCTGCAAAGCCTGCAGCGTCAGACGCTTGGCGTGCACTCCCTCGAGGAGCACGTCGACCTCAGTGGTCAGCTGCGGCACCTGATCGACGAGCTGCTGCAACGAGAGCAGCATCTTTGCCACGGTGTCCGGAAGGAGGCCAGGAACCGCGCCGACCGCTTCGCCGCCGATCGATCCCACGGCATCGGCGAGGGCATGAGCTCGACCGAGGAACTCATCGAGCGCGCTCTGCAGCAGGCCGCTGCGAGGAGCCGCGTGGTCATCAGGCAACCCAGCCACCTCCTTCGGTGTGCAACGACCGTATCAACGTCACGACGCGCCGAGCAGCTCGCTTCGGGTCCGGGGCACGCCGCTGGTTCCGCCGGGGCCGGGTTTGACGGCGAGCACCTGGTTGACGCCGAGGCGGTTGGACTGGAATCCGAGTGCGGATCCCGCCATGTACAAGCGCCACACCCGGGCCCGACCCGGGCTGGAGAGCGCGACTGCCTGCTCCCAGTTCTGTTCGAGGTTGGCCACCCAGGCGCGCAGGGTGTCGGCGTAGTGCTCACGAAGGGACTCGACGTCGCGCACCTCGAACCCCGCTGACTCCAGCGCGTCGACCGTCGTCGACAGGGGGTGCAGCTCACCGTCGGGGAAGACGTAGCGGTCGATGAACGAGGTCTTGTCCCCCTTGGGGTCACCAGGGGGTCCGGGTCGACGCGAGATGGAGTGGTTGAGCAGCCTGGCTCCGGGAGCCAGGAGGGTGTGGAGGTGAGCGGCGTAGCCGGCCATCTGGGACAGCCCGACGTGCTCGGCCATCCCGATGCTGGCGATGGCGTCGTAGGGCCCATCGGTCACGTCGCGGTAGTCCTGCACCCGGATCTCGACGCGGTCATCGAGGCCCAGCGCGGCGACCTCAGCGCGAGCGAAGGTGGCCTGCTCCGCGGAGAGGGTGACGCCCACGGCCGTGACTCCGTAGTCGCGCGCTGCGTGCAGGACGAATGACCCCCACCCGCACCCGACGTCGAGCAGGCGCATCCCGGGGGCAAGGCCGAGTTTGTGCGCCACGAGGTCGAGCTTGGCGCGCTGCGCGTCCTCCAGGCTGTAGGCGGGTGACGGGGTCTGTTCGAAGTAGGCGCAGGAGTAGACCATGGAGGGGCCCAGGACGAGCGCGTAGAAGTCGTTCCCCACGTCGTAGTGGTGGGAGACCGCGCTCGCATCCCGTCCGGGAGCATGTCGTCTTCCCGAGAGCCGGATCTCCTCGGCGGGCGGCCGCGGTGGCGGCCCCAGCGCCCCGAGACGCACGACGGCCTTGGCGACAGCGACCGTCGTGTCGTGGCCCAGGTGCACCCCCGGGCCCCGCTCGGGGTCGGCAAGCGCATCGAGTCGAGCCAACGCGTCGAGCAGGTCGCCCTCGATCTGGATGTCGCCCGACACGTAGGCGCGGGCGAAACCCAGCTCGTTTGGCGCCCAGACGAGGCGGCGGAGCGCGCGCCGCGACATGAAGCGCACCACCGCCCCAGCATCCGGCGGGCCCGACGAGCTCCCGTCCCAGCACTCGACGCGCACCGGGAGGTCCGAGCCGATCACGGCGCGGACCACTGGTTGGAGCACAGCGGCGTGACCGACGTCCCGGGTGCTCACAGGATCGACTTGCCGGGGTGGCGGGAACTCGGTGGTGGCACGTCGCAGATCTCCGCGGTCGTCTGGGTGACCACGTAGGCGTTGCCGCTGATCACCGAGTCGGCGACCGCGTCGAGCCACGGTCGCGGCTTGGGAGCCAGCTGGTGTTCCGCGATCTTCTCGGCGAGTTCGAGGACCACGCGCTCGTGCTCCTGACCAAGGTGGTCTCGCGTGAGGTCGTCGATGATCTGTTGCAGCGCGATGTCGTGCGCGTTCTTGACGTCCAGGTCGGACATCGCGCTCGATGGGCGTTGTCGGGGTGAATGGGCGTCGATGCCGGCAATGAGCAAGTCCAACGAGGCGAACCTCATCTGCGCTGGAACAAGGCCCACCCGCCAGACCAGCCCGCTGGGTGCGTGGGCCCTCAGCAGGCACGCGGTGGCATCTTCACTGGTGCAGGGAAACGCCGCTGGGGCGAGCCACCGCCTCAGCTCGGTGCGCCACGTCTGGTCCTCGTGGGTGGGGTGGATGCCGGGGGGAGACGGCACTGCTTCATCCATCGCTGACGCCTCATTTCTCTCGTTGGTCAGTGGTTCGGTGGTTCGGGCTCTCCGTGTTCCCCAGTACCTGGCTGGCTTCGAGCAGCAGCGCGTGGACGAACCCTTGGGGAAGGTTGCCGCGGAGTTGGCGCTGGCGCACGTCGAACTCTTCGGAGAGCAACCCGGGTGATCCGCAGGCCGCGCGCTGGCGTTCGAACCAGCGGTAGGCCTCGACCCGGTTGCCGTCACACAGGTGGGCCAGGCTCATGGCGAACC
>JBDTDY010000293.1:0-8874 GCA_039922835.1 Ornithinibacter sp. | reverse complement strand
TCAGGCGACCGGGCCGGACTGGTTGTCCGTGCGCGGTGCCTTCTCGTGGACGGCGTTGCCATCCGTGGTGGGCATGGCGCGGTCCACGGGGGTGGACACGATCCGCTCGCCCGGCCGGTCAGCCTCGATCGACTCGCTGCGCACCGTTTCGCCAGCAGCCTCGGACCCCGACTTGTTGGCCTCGGTCTCGCGCTTCATCTCATCGACCTCGGACTTGAAGACCCGAGCGGATCGTCCGAGGCTGCGGGCCGCGTCAGGCAGCTTCTTCCAGCCGAAGATGACGATGAGGAGTACCGCGATGATGATGATCTCGGTGGGTCCGAAGTTCCGGAGCATGGTCTGGCCACCCTTTCGGGGTCGATGTGTCGGTCAGTCTACGCGCGCCCACGGTGGCAGACGCGCAGCCCGACGACCTGCCCTCAGGGTGGCGGCTTCTTCGCGCTGCACGCGATACTCCTCCCGGATCCTGAACGGATCCTGTGTGACGGCACTCGGCGACGCACCCACCTCGCTCAGCGCCTCGGAGCGGGCCTCCAGCGCAGTGAGGAGCTCCCCCGCCCGCTCGACCTCCTTCATGAGCCGCTTCACCTTGCCCCACACCTGCCAGCCCATCCACCCCAGCAGCGCACCAGAGCCCACGAGCAGCACCACCCACAGCAGCACCCACCCCCACCAGGGCAGCACCTCAGGGCCCCTCGGGGTGCACTGCGGAGCCGTATGCCGTGAGCGCCTCACGGGCGGCCCGCCTCACGTCGGTGGCCACCTCGGGTGGGTCGAGCACGACGGCGCGCCCGCCGAGGCGAAGCACGAGGCGGCGCAACCAGGCGGTGTCGGCCGTGCGCAGCGTGACGACCTGGCCGCCTCCCTCCACGGCGGGTAGCTCGCGCACCGACTCGACCGGGTAGTAGTCGCTCACCCAGGTGGCACCGGGCAGCAACCGCAGCGTGACCGCGAGGTCGTCCGGGCCGGGCTGGAAGGTGCCGATGCTGAGGTCGCGCTGGTGGGCCTCTCGTGGGGGTGTGCCGTCGACGTCGAGCACCTCTGCGGCCTCGATGCGGTCCACCCGGAACATGCGCGTCGCGGTGGCCCGGTGACACCACCCCTCGAGGTACCAGTGGCCGTCGAGGTGCACCACGCGCATCGGGTCGACGTCGCGCTCGGTGGCTTCGTCACGAGCGGGGACGAGGTAGCGAAGGTGCAGCCGGCGGTTCTGCGAGACGGCGGAGCGCAGGGCTGCGAGCACGTCGGGCGCAGCGTCGTCGGTCATCGCGGCGCGCACCCGGCTCGCGGGGTCTGCGGCCGACCCGGCGGCGCCCTCCAGCTTGGCGAGGGCTCGATCGAGCGCGTCACGCTCTGCCAGACCGGGCACCTCGCGCAGCGCGCGCAGTCCCACGATCAGGGTGACGGCCTCATCGACCCCGAGCCGCAGCGGGCGGGAGATGCTGTCGGCATTGCTGACGAACACCCGGCCACCCTCCCAGTCGGCCTCGATGAGCTCGTCGGGCATCTGGCCGTAGCCGCAGAGGAAGAGGAGGTTGAGGTCGGCCTCGAGCTGCTCCACGCTGACCCCGAGATCGTCGGCCGCCTGCTGCACGTCGATCCCCTGCCGGTTGACCAGCCAGGGAACCATCGTCAGCAGCCTGGAGAGCCGGGCCGTGGCTGTCTCGGTGGCGAACCCGGCCATCAGAGCCCCCCACCATGGGCCGTCACGACGGCACGCAAGCGGCTCAGCACGGCATCCACCAGCTCGGGGGGCTGCTCCACGACCACGGTGGGGCCGTATCCGGCGACCTCGTCGGCGAAGGCATCGAGGTCGGTGTAGTCGAGGTCGACCAGCGACCACGAGTCGTCGACCTCGCCGACGGTCCTCGCGCGCAGGCGAAGGGTGCGACCACTTCCGTGCCGCACCCGCAGCACGGCGGGGCTGGGAGCGCTCGTCGGGCGGGTGCTCCGCTCCACCATGAGCTGTGGCTCGTGGTCCTCGGGTACCTCGAACGCTCCGGGCCGCCCGGCGCGGCGCACCGTTCCGGTGATCCGCGAGAGCCGGAACACCCGCGGCGCATCTCGGTCGATGTCGAATGCCGTGAGATACCAGCGTCCGTGCCACGAGATCAGCGACCACGGTCGGACGTGGCGCTCTGCCACGTCGGGTGCCTCGGGGCGGCGGTAGTCGAAGCGCAGCGGGATCCGCCGCACGACCCCGTCCTTGACCGCGTCGAAGGAAGGCTCGACGGTGCGCAACCGGGGCTCGATCCCCACCAGTGCGTCGACGTCGCGTTCCACTCCTGACGCCCGCAGCTTTCGCAGCGCCTGGGCGGCCTCACCCGCCAGCGATGCCTGGGCCCACGCCCGGCTGGCCAGCCCCAGCACCGCGAGCTCATCCGGGGCGAGGTCGAGCTCGGGCAGGGCGTAGTCGCCCTGGTGGATCCGGTAGCCGGGCTCGTCGTCGTGCAGGACGTCCATGTCCTCGGTGAGAAGGGGGATGCCGAGCTCGCGCAGCTCGTCCTTGTCGCGCTCGAACATCCTCTCGAAGGCCTCGGTGCTCGCCGACTGGCCGTACTGCGGGACGAGACGGCGGATCTGCGCCTTGGGCATCGGGCGCGCCGTGGAGAGGAGGACGAGCACGAGGTTGAGGAGTCGCTCGGTCTTGACCTGGGCCGCCGACGGCGCGACGGGACCGGACTCGCTGCTCATCCGCCAGAACCTACCGGACGGCTACGCTGCCGGGCGTGATGCAGTGGCGAGCGGGGACGGTCGAGCGCGTCGTGCGGCGATGGGCCGGCGCGGCGGAGCTCGAGGTGCTCCTCACGGACGCGACGGACCCGGTCAGGGCGCTCGCCTACTCGGCCATCGTCGGCGAGCCGGCGCCGGGCGAACGCGTGTTGCTCAATGCCTCCGCGCTGCTGCGCGGCCTCGGGACCGGCGGGCTGGCGTTCGTGGTCGCACGCGTCGACGTGCTCCCGGCCGACCCCCCTACCGGGCCCGGCCACATCGTCAAGGCGCGCTACACCCCCTTGCAGCAGATGCTCCTCGCGGTCGACGAGCAGGACAGCCCGCACCACGACGACCTGGTGGACGCCGATGACCTGGCCGGGATGCCGGTGGTGGTCGCCGACCTGCACTCCGCACTGCCCGCCGTGCTGGCGGGCATCCGGCTGGTCCGTCCGCAGGCGAGGGTCGCCTACGTGATGACCGACGGTGGCGCCCTTCCGGCGGCGTTCTCCCGGTCCGTCGCGGGGTTGCGCGAGGCTGGCTGGTTGGCGGCCACGATCACCGTGGGGCAGGCCTTCGGTGGTGACCACGAGGCCGTCACCACCCACACCGGGCTCCTTGCGGCGCGGCACGTCGTGGCAGCCGACGTCGTCGTCGTCGCGCAGGGCCCCGGCAACGTGGGCACCGGCACCCGATGGGGCTACTCCGGCGTCGGGTGCGCCGATGCCCTCCACGCCGCCGACGTCCTGGGTGGTCGAGGCATCGCCTCGCTCCGCGTCTCGGGAGCCGACGAGCGCGCACGGCACCGCGGGATCAGCCACCACAGCACCACGGCATACGGTCGGGCCCTGCTCACGTCCGCGGACGTCCCGGTCACCTCTCTCGGCGATCCCGAGCTCGACGCGCTGGTGCGCTCTCAGCTGGAGGACCTCGTGGCTTCCGCCCGGGCGACCCTCACGGTCGTCACGGTTCCGGATGCCGGGCTGCTCGAGGCGTTGGACTCCTCACCGGTGCACCTGAGCACGATGGGGCGGGGCCACGACCGCGACCCCGCCCCGTTCCTCGCGGCAGCGGCCGCGGGTGTCCATGCTGGTGTGCTCAGCGCACATCCATGAGGTCGACGACGAAGATCAGGGTCTCGCCGGGGGCGATCGCGCCACCTGCACCGGCATCGCCGTAGGCGAGGTGCGCCGGGATGGTGAGCTTGCGACGGCCACCGACCTTCATCCCCTCGATGCCCTGGTCCCAGCCGGCGATGACCATGCCGACCCCGAGGCGGAAGTCGAGGGGGGCGCCCCGGTTCCAGGATGCGTCGAACTCCTCACCGGTGGAGTGGGCGACCCCGACGTAGTGCGCCGAGACGGTTGACCCGGGCGTGGCCGCGGTGCCCTCGCCCACGGTGAGGTCCTCGACGAGGAGGTCCGTGGGCGGCTCGTCGCCGGGGAAGTCGATCTCGGGCTTGGTGGGTTGGCTGCTCATGCGGTGCCTCCTGTGACGTCGGGGTGGGCGGTGCTGTCGGGGTGGGTCAGTACGCGGCGAGGATGTCGATCACGAACACGAGGGTGTCGGTGCCGGCGATCTTCGGCGGGCTGCCGGCCTCGCCGTAGCCGTCGGCAGGCGGGATGACGAGGAGCAGGCGGCTGCCCACCTTCTGACCCTTCAGGGCGGAGTCCCAGCCCTTGATGACCTGGCCCTGGCCGAGTGGGAACTCGAAGTAGGGCTGCTCCGGGCGGCTCGCGCTGGAGTCGAAGACGCTTCCGTCCTTCCACAGTGCGCCTGTGTAGGCCACCCGGACGGTCTGGCCGTCCTTGACGGCGGCGCCCTCCCCCTCGATGAGCGGCTGCACGACGGTCTTCGTCGGGGCCTTCGCGCCCTTGGGCACCGTGATGGTCGCTGGCTTGCCCGGGTTCATGGTCACGGTCGGGAGGCCGGCCTTCGGCGCGACCTCCTTGCCCTTGGCCTCGGTCAGGATCGGCGAGGCTCCGAGCACGTCGATGACGAAGACGACCGGGTCATCCTTGGTGATACCGAGCTGGGTGTTGCCCTGGTCTCCGAAGGCATCGGCCGGGGTCGAGGTGATGATGACGCGAGAGCCGACCTTCTGGCCGGGAATCTGGTCCCGGAAGGACTTGAAGAGGTTCTTGTCACCGAGGTCGAGGCCGACCGGACCCTGCTCCCACGTGCTCGTGGCGACCTTGCCGTCGGTGCCGTTGACGATGACCGCCTGGATCGAGACGAGCTCGTCCTTGCCGACCGCGGCGCCGGTGCCCTCGGTGACCACCTTGGACTCGGTCTTGGTCACGGTCACCGGCGCGTCGACCGTGACGGTGGGCTTGGTCTTGGGGTCGGCGCCCGACACCTTCACCGCGGAGATGGCTGTGCTGCTGGGGGTCTCTGCGCTCTGTCCACCGCACGCGGTGAGGGTGAGCGCGGACGCCAGGGCGCCGGCGGCCAGGAGGGTGGGGAGGCGACGTGCCACGGGGGGGAACCTTCGGTCGGAGACGTGGGGAGGTGCCGTGCGAGAGGCGCGGCGCCGGACAACAGCCATCCACGATAACTGCGCCTCATGGGAAGTCCCACATCGTGACCTGTGAAACGGCTGGGGGCGGGGCTCCCCCACTGCGCCACGTCGGTCGGCTGACGGTTTCGCTCGCACCCCGTCCACCGAACAGCTCAGCCGACCATGCCCTCGATGAGGCGTTCGACGCGTGGGTCGGCGGAGAGGAAGGGGTCCTTGCACAAGACGGTGCGCTGCGCCTGGTCATTGAGCTTGAGGTGCACCCAGTCGACGGTGAAGTCGCGCCGGTGCTCCTGCGCGGCCCGGATGAAGTCACCGCGCAGCTTGGCGCGGGTGGTCTGCGGTGGGCGCACCTTGGCCTGGAAGACCTCGGGGTCGGAGACGACGCGGGCGATCCGACCGCGCCGCTGGAGGAGGTAGAAGAGCCCCCGCGACCGGTCGATGTCGTGGTAGGCGAGGTCGATCTGGGCGAGCCGAGGGTGCTCCAGGGCCAGGCCGTGACGGGTGGCGTAGTCGTCGAGGAGACGGTGCTTGATGACCCAGTCGATCTCGGTGTCGACGAGGGAGAGGGTGTCGGTCTCGACGGCCCGCAGGGTGCGGTCCCACAGCTCGAGAACTCGTTCGTGCAGCGGGTCGGTCGCGCCTTCACGTGCGACGAAGGCGGCGGCCTTGGCGTGGTACTCACGCTGGAGATCGAGGGCGGAGAGCTGCCGGCCGTTGGCGAGGCGGACCGTGGTGCGTCCGGTGAGGTCGTGCGAGATCTCGCGGATGGCTCGGATCGGGTTCTCCAGCGTGAGGTCGCGCATGACGACGCCGGCCTCGATCATCCGCAGCACGAGATCGCACGATCCGACCTTGAGCATGGTGGTGGTCTCACTCATGTTGGAGTCACCGACGATCACGTGGAGACGGCGATAGAGCTCGGCATCGGCGTGCGGCTCGTCGCGGGTGTTGATGATTGGGCGGCTGCGGGTCGTGGCGGAGGACACTCCCTCCCAGATGTGGTCGGCGCGCTGGCTCACCGCATACGACGC
Organism: Ornithinibacter sp.; assembly: GCA_039922835.1. Classification (GTDB taxonomy): domain Bacteria; phylum Actinomycetota; class Actinomycetes; order Actinomycetales; family Dermatophilaceae; genus Fodinibacter. The sequence goes on along the minus strand of JBDTDY010000293.1, from coordinate 2,610 downwards.
CCCCTTGGACGTCGTGACGAGTTTGCCTGCACCGCAGGTGATCTGGCGACTGATGAGGAACGGCAGGAGCGTGTCCGCGATGGTGGCGAACTCGCCAGACCTCCGAACGAGGTAGTTCTCGTGGCACCCGTAGGAGTTGCCCGCGGAGTCGGTGTTGTTCTTGAAGACGTAGATGTCTCCCGCCACACCGTCCTCCCGCAGCCGCTGCTGGGCGTCGACGACCAGGCCCTCCACGATGCGCTCCCCAGCGCGGTCGTGTGCCACGACGTCTCGGATCCGGTCGCACTCGGCGGTGGCGTATTCCGGGTGGGACCCCACGTCGAGGTAGAGCCGTGACCCGTTGGTGAGGAAGACGTTGCTGGACCTCCCCCAGGCGACGACCTTGCGGAAGAGGTAGCGCGCGACCTCGTCGGGAGTGAGGGTGCGCTGACCCCCGGTGGAGCACGTGATGCCGTACTCGTTCTCGATGCCGAAGATCCGGCGGCCGAGGGCGCTCACTGCGACGAGCCCTCCTGACCGGGACGCTGTGTCTGTGGGTTGGTCGAGACGTCACGGGGGCTCTCCGAGAGGGCGCCCACCTCCGTGGGTGAGCCGGCGGCTGGCTCGGTGTCCATGTCCTCGCCGCTGGGGGCGTCGTGGGTGGGGTCGGTGCTGCTGAGCAGTTTGCCCAGGAGTGTGCCGCTGATCCGGCGGAACGTGCGCCTGGGCCTGTCCCGGTCCAGGACGGCCACCTCCAGCTGCTCGGGTGCCAGGTCACGGTTGTCCCCGCCGCCGGGGTCCGTGCCCAGGAGCTGCACGGCCAGGGTCAGCGCCTCGGAGAGGTTCATCCCCTCGCGCCAGCCCTCCTGCAGGCCGGTCTCGATCGCCTCGGCCCCACCGCCCATCGCGACGAAACCGTGCTCGTCGGCGACCGAACCGTCGTAGGTCAGGCGGTAGATCTGGTCCGAGGCCTGGGTGACCCCCACCTCGGCGACGACGATCTCCACCTCGTAGGGCTTGGACTCCTGGGTGAAGACCGTGCCCAGGGTCTGCGCATAGGCGTTGGCCAGGCCTCGCGCGGTGACGTCGGAGCGGTCGTAGGAGTAGCCGCGCAGGTCGGCGTATCGCACCCCGGCAACCCGCAGGTTCTCGAACTCGTTGTACTTCCCCACGGCGGCGAAGGCGATGCGGTCATAGATCTCGGAGACCTTGTGCAGGGCCCGGCTGGGGTTCTCCGCGACGAACGCGATGCCGTTGTCGAAGGCGAGCACCACGACGGACCTGCCGCGGGCGATGCCCTTGCGCGCGAAGTCCGCCCGGTCCTTCATGAGCTGCTCGGGCGAGACGTAGAACGGCATGCCGGCAGTCATCGTGCACCCCCTGGGTTGCCCACGCGGTCGGCGATGATCGCCTCGACCACCGTGGCGATCCGCTCGTCCGCCACGAAGACTGCGCCGTCGTCGTCGACCGTGGCCACCGTGGGCCAGATGCGGCGACCGACGTCAGGCCCGCCCGTGGCCGAGTCGTCGTCGGCAGCGTCGTAGAGCGCCTCCACGGCGACACGCAGTGCGTCCTCGACCGGCATCTCGCGGCGGTAGAGCTTCTTCATGGCGCCACGGGCGAAGAGCGAACCGGAACCCACGCTGTGGTGGTCGTGCTCCTCGTAGCAGCCGCCGGTGACGTCGTAGGAGAAGATCCGACCGACCGCGCGCTGGGTGTCCCACCCGGCGAACAGCGGCACGACCGACAGTCCCTGCATGGCCATGCCGAGGTTGCCGCGGATCATCGAGGCGAGGCGGTTGGCCTTGCCCTCCAAGGACATCAGGGTGCCTTCGATCTTCTCGTAGTGCTCGAGCTCGACCTGGAACAGCCACACCAGCTCGATCGCCAGCCCGGCCGTGCCCGCGATGCCCGCCAACGAGTACTCATCCGTCGCGAAGACCTTCTCCATGTCGCGGTTGGCGATGAGGTTGCCCATCGTGGCCCGGCGGTCACCGGCCATGAGCACCCCCCCGGCATACGCGAGGGTGACGATCGTCGTGCCGTGCGGCGCGTCGAGCACCCCGCCCGGAGGAAGCGCTCGCCGCGACGGCAGCAATGACGGTGCCTGGGCGGCGAGGAACTCGCTGAAGGAGGACGAACCGGGGACGAGGTATGCCGCGGGCAGCCGTCCGGTGTCGGCTCCGGAGGTCACTGGCCACCCTTCTGGACGAACCCGCGCACGAACTCCTCGGCATTGGACTCCAGCACGCCATCGATCTCGTCGAGGATGTCGTCGATCTCGCTGGTCTGCACCGCGGGGGCCACGGAGGCGACCTCCGGGAGGTCCCCCGGCCCATCGTCCCGGCGCTGCGGCTTGACCTGTTCCTGACCTGCCATGGTGAGCCCTCCTCGAGGTGTGCCTTCCTGCGAGCCTAGACGTTGGGTCGTGCTCCTCGGCGCCGGGTGAGACACGGGTCCGGTCAGAAGGGTGGGAGTGCGGGGTGTCGATCCGGTGCGGGCATCGCGGGGATGCCGTGGGGCTGGGGCGTCGGTGGTGGCCAGTGGGTGTGGTCGGGCAGGGTGACGCGTTTCTCGCCGGTGGGTGAGATCCAGGTGATGACCCCGTCGGGTTCGAGGGTGTAGCGCCAC
>JBDTDY010000292.1:0-4698 GCA_039922835.1 Ornithinibacter sp. | reverse complement strand
AGCGTCTCCGCGGTGGACGACGACGTGCTGGTGCGTGCCCGGGGCCTGACCAAGACCTTCGGGGACTTCACGGCGGTCGACGGCATCGACGTCGACGGCGAGCGCCTTCATCGGGGATATGTAGAGGACCCGGCAGCGCTGCTTCCGCTCCTGCGGCGGAGGGGTGGCCGCGAGGCGGTCGATGGCCCACAAGAAGGCCGAGAGGGTCTTGCCCGACCCGGTCGGAGCCACGACGAGGGCGTGGTGACCGCTGCTGATCGCCTCCCACGCGCCGCTCTGGGCGGGAGTGGGGGCACTGAAGCTCCCCCGGAACCACGCGGCCGTGGCGGGGGAGAAGCGGTCGAGGACGTCATCAGTCATGCGGGTCACAGCCTCTCACCCGCCACCGACGCTCGGCGGCGCGCGGCACGGAGCCGCGCGTTCGCGGCATACCATCCTCGGGTGCGTCACTCCCGTTTCTGGACCCTCATGGCCGACGAGTTCGGTGCTGCCTACGCGGAGTCCCTCGCCCGGTCCCACGTGATGGCCGAGCTGGGCGACCGCACGGCGGTCCAGGCCTTGGATGCCGGGATGGCACCGCGGGAGGTCTGGCTCGCCCTCTGCGAGGCGCTGGACGTGCCCGAGGCGCACCGCCACGGGCTGGACAAGCCGCCCCGCGGGTGAGCGACACATCGATGGAGCGCGTCGGTGCCCTCGGATAGCGTCTCCGCGGTGGACGACGACGTGCTGGTGCGTGCCCGGGGCCTGACCAAGACCTTCGGGGACTTCACGGCGGTCGACGGCATCGACGTCGACGTGCGCCGGGGCGAGGCCTTCGGGTTCCTCGGGCCCAACGGCGCCGGCAAGTCCTCGACGATGCGGATGATCGGGTGCGTCTCGCCGATCACCAGCGGCGAGCTGAGCATCCTTGGGATGGACCCCGCCACCGAGGGACCGGCCATCCGGGCCCGGCTCGGCGTCTGCCCGCAGAAGGACATCCTCGACGAGGACCTCTCCGTCGAGGAGAACCTCTGGGTCTACGGCCGGTTCTTCGGGCTCAGTCGGGCCGAGGTGCGCACGCGCGCGGACGAGCTGCTCGACTTCGCGCAGCTCACCGAGAGGCGCCACGACCGCGTCGAACCGCTGTCCGGGGGGATGAAACGGCGCCTGACCATCGCCAGGAGCCTGATCAGCGACCCCGAGGTGCTGCTGCTCGACGAGCCCACCACCGGGCTGGATCCGCAGGCCCGTCATGTGTTGTGGGACAGGCTCTTTCGGCTCAAGCGCCAAGGGGTCACGCTCATCGTCACGACGCACTACATGGACGAGGCCGAGCAGCTGTGCGACCGGCTCGTCGTCATGGACCACGGCCGGATCGTGGCCGAGGGTAGCCCCCGCGCCCTGATCACCGAGCACTCCACCCGTGAGGTGCTCGAGCTGCGCTTCGACCCCGACGAGCAGGACGGACAGGTGGATGTGCTGTCGGGGGTGGGGGAGCGCCTCGAGGTGCTGCCCGACCGCATCCTGGTCTACGCCCATGACGGCGATGCCGCTCTCGCGCAGGTGCACGGCCGCGGGGTGCAGCCGCTGTCCGCGTTGGTGCGGCGCTCGAGCCTGGAGGACGTCTTCCTGCACCTCACCGGCCGCACCCTGGTCGACTGATGGACGGCACTCCGGGCGCCGTCTCGGACCTGACCCCGAGTGGACGGCTGCGGGCCGGTCCCCGCCGCGCGCTGAGCGCACCGGAGCGCGTGGGCGCCGTGATGGGGCACCACCTCCTCGTCTACCGGCGCACCTGGCGCGGCTCGATCATCGGTCGCTTCCTCTCCCCGCTCTTCTTCCTCCTCGCCATGGGAGTGGGCCTGGGCTCACTCGTCGACGAGAGGGCCGGAGGGGTGGGCGGGGTCTCCTACCTGCAGTTCATCGTGCCGGGGATCATCGCGATGCAGGCGATGTTCCTGGCCTTCACCGAGTCGACCTACGCCGTGATGACCTACATCAAGTGGAACCAGATGTATGCCGCGATGCTCGCCACCCCGCTGCGGGTGGGGGAGGTGCTCGGTGGGCACCTCGCCGTCGTCGGCATCCACCTCCTCGTCGCGACGACGATCTTCGTGGGGGTCAGTGCGCTCTTCGGGGCGCTGGTGTCGTGGTGGGCGCTCATGGCGATCCCCGTGGGTGTGCTCACGGGCCTGGCCTTCGCGGTGCCGCTCTTCGCGTTCTCCGCCCACATCGAGACCGACAGCGCCTTCAGTCTCGTGTTCCGCTTCCTCATCACCCCGCTGATGCTCTTCTCCGGCACCTTCTTCCCCATCGACCAGCTTCCGGGGTGGATGCAGCCCTTCGCGTGGGTCACCCCCCTGTGGCACGGCGTGGAGCTCGCGCGCACGGCGACCCTGGGTCTGGCGCCCGGGGCGGCGACGATCGGGCACGTCGTCGTGCTCACGGCGTACGTCCTGGTCGGCTGGGTGCTGGCGAAGTGGGCCTTCACGTCGAGGTTGGCGTCGTGAGTGCTCTCGAGGTGCTCGGGCGGGTGTCCCGGGCGCTGCCACTGCCCGCCGGCGCCGGGCGTGCGCGGCACGTGATGGGGCGTAACGCCATGGCGTTCCGCCGCAGCTGGGTGCTGCTGCTCAGTGGCTTCGTGGAGCCGGTGTTCTACCTGTTCTCGATCGGGGTCGGCATCGGGGCCCTCGTCGGTGACGTCACCACCGACGGCGGCACGAGCGTGCCCTACGCCACCTTCGTCGCGCCCGCACTGCTCGCGACCTCCGCGATGAACGGCGCGATCGCCGACAGCACGTTCAACGTCTTCTTCAAGCTCCGCTACGCCAAGCTCTACGACGCGATGCTGTCGACGCCGCTGGGCCCGCGCGACATCGCCGTGGGGGAGGTGGGGTGGGCGGTGCTCCGGGGGGCGCTCTACTCCGCCATGTTCCTCGTGGTCGCGCTGCTGGCCGGGCTGATCCACTCGTGGTGGGCTCTGCTCGCCCTTCCCGCCGCGGTGCTCATCGGGCTGGCCTTCGGAGCGGTCGGCATGTTCGCGACGACCTTCATGAGCAGCTGGCAGCACTTCGACTACATCACCCTCGCGATCCAGCCGATGTTCCTCTTCTCGGCGACGTTCTTCCCCCTCTCGACCTACCCCGAGGCCCTCCAGTGGCTGGTGCGGGCGACGCCGCTCTACCACGGTGTCGCCCTGGAGCGCGGGCTCATGCTGGGCGAGGTGGGGTGGGGCCTGCTGGGGAACGTCGCCTACCTGTCCGTGCTCGGGGTGCTCGGGGTCATCGGTGTCGCCCGACGGATCGAGCGGCTGCTCCTGACCTGAAAACGGTGGACCTGGTTGCGGCCCACGGAGGACAGTGACGTGGATGACGACATCCTCGGCCGCACACTGGCGGCCCTCCGCCGACCTCCCCGGCTACGTCACGGACGGGGGCATGGAGACCGACCTGATCTTCCACCACGGCGTGGACCTCCCCGAGTTCGCCGCCTACCCGCTCGTCTCGGACTCGCGAGGTCGGGCGCTGCTCACCGCCTACTACGACGGATACGCGCGCGTTGCCGAACAGGTCGGCGCAGGTCTGTTCCTTGAGACCCCCACGTGGCGGGCGAACCCCGACTGGGGCGCGCGTCTGGGCCACGATGCGGTGGCGTTGGCGGCGGCGAACGCTGGGGCGGTGGCCTTCGCCGCAGAGCTCGCCCAGCGCCTGCGCGACGACCTGCCGGAGGTGGTGGTCTCCGGCATGGTCGGGCCGCGCGGTGACGGCTACCGGACGGGTGACTCGCCCGACCCCGAGGAGGCCTGTGCATACCACTTGCCCCAGGTGCGCGTCCTGGCGGAGGCCGGCGCGGACCTCGTCACCGCGCTCACCCTGGGGAGCGTCGGCGAGGCGCTGGGTGTCGTGCTCGCGGCCCGGGAATCGGGGGTGCCCGCGGTGGTGGGGTTCACGGTGGAGACCGACGGGTGCCTCCCCGACGGCACCATGCTCTCCGCCGCGGTCGCGGCAGTCGACGCCGGCGCGGCTCCGGAGCACTACGTGCTCAACTGTGCCCACCCCACGCACGTCGCCCGGGGACTTGCGGATGCCGGGCCGTGGCGCGAGCGGATCGTGGGCACCCGGGTCAACTCCTCGACGCTCAGCCATGCCGAGCTCGACGAGGCCGAGACCCTCGACGAGGGTGACCCGCTCACCCTGGGCCGCGACCAGGTCGCCCTGGCGTCGCTGCTGCCAGCGCTTCGGGTCGTGGGCGGCTGTTGCGGCACCGACGTGCGACACGTCGCGGCGATGTGGGGCGTACCGGCGTCGGCGTGAGGGTCGAGCTGCCCGGCGTGTCGCGGCGCGTCGGGCGGGTGTCGAACACGTGTTCGTCTAGGCTCGTCCACAGGTGGTGACCCCGGCAGCACTCGTCCACAGGCCCCACGGCGGTTCGTGACCGCTGTCGGTGCCACCACCTAGCGTCTGACCAGACCTCGCGACGAGACCGACAGCGAGCTGGTCGCCGGTGGGCGCGCTCGCTGCACGACAGGAAGACAGGTGTGACATGGCTGGTCAGAACGGCTCTCGCGGAAGCGTGATGCCCAACCCCTTGGCTGCCCCCCGCGGCAACGACCGCGACAAGGCGAGCAAGCCTTGAGCGGGGCGCCGGACCGCGACGGCAACCGGTTCAAAGTTTCGGCAATCCTCGGGGAGGAGCAGTGATGGAATCGCTCACGAGGCT
>JBDTDY010000291.1:0-3496 GCA_039922835.1 Ornithinibacter sp. | reverse complement strand
CCTACGCCACCCATCCCTTCGACGTCGTCGGCTGGGACGGCTGCCTGTACCCCTACACGTTCAACATCTACGACTACATGCCCATCACCGGCAAGGTCCACCAGCCGCCGCCGGTCCACCAGGTCTTCGAGGGCACCAACTTCGTGGTCTGCAACTTCGTGCCCCGCAAGGTCGACTACCACCCGCTGGCGATCCCCGTGCCGTACTACCACTCCAACGTCGACTCCGACGAGGTGATGTTCTACGTCGACGGCGACTACGAGGCGCGCAAGGGGTCCGGCATCGGCAAGGGTTCGGTCTCCCTCCACCCCGGTGGGCACCCGCACGGCCCGCAGCCGGGGGCCGCCGAGGCGTCGTTGGGTGCGGAGTTCTTCGACGAGCTGGCGGTCATGGTCGACACCTTCCGGCCGCTGGAGCTGGGGGAGGCCGGGCGGGCCTGCGACGACGGGCTCTATGCAGGGTCGTGGAACCGGCCCCGCTGAGGCACCTATCCTTGGCGCTGTGTCCATCGCGCCCGCCACCGAGGAGGTCACCGTCACCGACGGTGACGTCGCAGCGGACACCCCGTGGGTCACCATCATCTGGAACGACCCGGTCAACCTGATGTCCTACGTGACCTACGTCCTGCAGGCCCACTACGGCTACGCACGGCGCAAGGCCGAGAAGCTCATGATGGCCGTGCACACCGAAGGGCGGGCCGTCGTGGGGAACGGGACGCGCGAGGCGATGGAGGCCGACACCGAGGCGTTGCACGGCTACGGGCTGTGGGCGACCTTCCAGAAGGACTCCTGATGGCGAAGGGCTTCCGTCGCCGCGGGTCGGGCGAGAACGTGCGGTATGCCGCGTCGCTCGACTCCGCGGAACGCGCCACCGTCGCCGGCCTGATGGACCAGGTGCGCGACCTGCTGGCCCCCGCGGAGATCGAGGCGACCGACGACGACGACGCGTTCGCGTCGATCGTGGCGAGCCTGGGGATGGGCGTGAGCGTCGCGGCCGAGGACCAGGTCGGGATCGCGGACGTCCCGGGGGAGATGGACCCCGCGCTGGCCCGACTCCTCCCCACCGCGAACCTGCAGGACGACGAGATGGCCACCGAGTTCAGGCGCCTCACGGAGACCGGCCTGCGCCAACGCAAGGCCGAAGCGCTCGTGACGGCTGCAGCGCTGCTCCGTGGCGAGGACAAGCTACGCCTTGACGGCGTCCAGGCGCGAACCCTGCTCATCGCGCTGACGGACGTGCGCCTCGTCCTCGGCGAGCGGATGGGGCTGCGCACCGAGGAGGACATGGCGGGGCTCGAGGCCGCTGCCGAGGCCAACGAGGAGGGGCCGCTCGGGTATGCCCTGGCCGTCTACGACTTCCTCACCTGGCTCCAGGAGACCCTCGCGTCGGCACTGCTCTCGGGCCGCCCGCACGGCCGGACAGAGTGAGGCTGCCGACACACTCCCCCGATGAGGTGGGGCCCGGGCCATACGGTGGTGCGGTGGCAGATTCACCGATCGGGGTCTTCGACTCCGGGTATGGCGGGCTCACCGTCATGCGGGCGATCCTGGACCAGCTGCCTCACGAGTCGGTCGCCTACTTCGGGGACACCGCTCGGGCCCCCTACGGACCCCGGCCGATCGCCGAGACGCGCGAGTTCGCGTTGCAGTGCCTGGACCGTCTCGTCGAGCACGGGGTCAAGGTGCTGGTCATCGCGTGCAACACCGCCAGTGCCGCCGTGCTCCACGATGCTCGCGAGCGCTACGCCGTGCCCGTGGTTGAGGTGATCCGTCCCGCGGTCCGTCGCGCGGCCGCCGCGACCCGTTCGAGCAGGGTCGGCGTCATCTCCACCACTGGCACCCACCAGTCCGGGGCCTATCTCGATGCCTTCGCCGCCGCGCCGCACCTCGACGTCGTGAGCCGGCCCTGTCCGCGGTTCGTGGAGTTCGTCGAGAGCGGCGTCACCGGGGGTCCGGAACTGGTGCGGGTGGCGCACGACTACCTCGATCCGCTGCGCGAGCGTGGGGTCGACACCCTCGTGCTCGGGTGCACGCACTACCCGTTGCTCACCGGGGTGATCTCCTACGTCATGGGTGACGAGGTCACGCTCGTCTCTTCGGCAGAGGAGACCGCGAAGGACGTCTACCGGGTGCTTGCAGATGGTGGTTTGCTTCGTCCCGACGACCTCCCACCCCCGTCCCACGGGTTCACCACCACGGGCGACCCGGAGGAGTTCCGGCGCCTCGCGGTGAGGTTCCTCGGGGTCGGTTCGAGCGTGGGGCCGGTGTTTGCGGCGTCCCCGGCCGAGGTCGAGGGGGGAGTCGCATGAGGGTGACGATCATCGGCTGCTCCGGGTCGTTCGGAGGGCCTCGCTCGCCATCGTCGTGCTACCTGGTGCAGGCCGAGCACGAGGGCCGCACGTGGAGCATCGTGCTCGACCTCGGTAGCGGTGCGCTCGGAGCCCTGCAGCGCCATCTCGACACGACTGCCCTGGATGCCGTGCTCCTCACCCACCTGCACCCCGACCACTGCGTCGACCTGTGCGGTCTCTACGTCATGCGGCGCTATCGCCCGTCGGGGTCGCCGCTGCACCACCTCCCCGTCCACGGGCCGAGTGGCACCGCGGAGCGGATCTCGGCGATGTACCACGGGCTCGAGACGGGCGGGATGGAAGCCCAGTTCGACTTCGCGGTGGTCCGCGACGCGAGCTCCTTCACCATCGGCCCCTTCACCGTCACGCCGTATGCCGTGCGCCACCCGGTCGAGGCCTTCGGTTACCGCGTCGAGGCCGACGGCGCGACGCTCGCCTACACCGGGGACACCGACGACTGCGACAACCTCGACCCCCTCCTCGCAGGGGCGGGCGTCGCGCTCATGGACTGTGCGTTCATCGATGGACGCGACGTGATCGAGGGTGTCCACCTCTCAGGGTCCCGAGCGGGCGCGGCTGCCGTGCGCGCGGGCGGCGTCGAGCGGCTGGTGCTCACCCACCTCCCGGCGTGGAACGACCCGGAGGTGTGTCGAGCCCAGGCCCAGGAGCACTGGGCAGGCACGGTGGAGGTCGCCACCGCGGGCGGCACCTACGATCTTCCCCCCGCGGACGGGTCAGGGGTGGCAGTCGATGCCGGCGCAGCGGCCCTGATGTGGTCGGACTACCGACGGGCTCAGCAGGGCCGCGTCATCGATGGGGAGGTGGCACGGGCCGAGCACTTCGGGGACTCCGCCGCGATGGCCGACGACCTGCTCGCCCTGGTCCTGGACGGAGCGAAACGCGCCACGGCCGGCCTGCTCGCCGACTACCGCGCGGCGGGCGAGGACCTCCCGAGGGTGGGCTCGCACTGGGTGGTCTGCGACGGGTCCGGGATGCCCCGTGCCGTCCTGCGCGTGATCGAGGCCCGGATCGGCCCCGCCGCCTACTCCGAGGACCTGGAGGCAGTGTTCACGCGGTTCGCCGTGGTCTGGCCCCCCGAGCACGCCGACGCGTAACGTCCGACGAACCTCTCTCGACGGGTGAGGT
>JBDTDY010000290.1:0-3296 GCA_039922835.1 Ornithinibacter sp. | reverse complement strand
CGGCTGCGGCATCCACGGCGACCGCCGTCAGCCCGAGGAGCAGCGAGATCGCCAGCATGGTCCCTCTGTTGGACGGTGCGGGCGCGGTGTAGTCCGTCACCGTGCGGTAGGCCTGCTCGAGCAGCACGCCGAAAGCGCGGCCCGTCTGCGGGGTGGGCACGACCCCGTGCCACAGGTGCCCTTGACCGTGCAGGATCGCGGTGCCGTTGGCGAGCAGCACCAGTTGGCCGAACACCACGATGAACCGTGAGGAGGTGAGGGTGCGCAGGCCCACGCCGGCCAGCGCGACGAGCACGACGAGGAGCACGCTCGGTCGGAACCAGGAGCCGGGCGTGAAGAGCGTGGTCAGCGGCAGGCTCACACAGAGGGTCGCCGCGGCGGCCAGCGCGGCATCGGCCGGTCGCGCCCGGCTCACCGGACACCGACCGCTTGGGCACCCACGACGGCAGACCAGGCCTCGACGACGGTGCTGCGGGGGGTGATGGTGGTGCTGATCCAACCCGAGGCTCCCAGGGCGGATGCCGCTGCACCGGCCCGGGCTGCTGCGGATGTCCCCCGCGCGGTGCGGCCACCGAACGCCTGGTCGTCGACGATCATCGCGATCCCCGCCGATCCGGGCTGGCGCAGTGCAGCCAGGGTGCGGACGTCGTCATCGGTCGGGGCGCCGCCCACGTAGACCACCAGACCGCCCTGCGCGGTGAGGCCGCTCGCCGCGTGCAGCACCGAGCGCAGGCTCTCCGGCGAGCCGGTGGACACCCGGGCCAGCCGCTCCAGGCAGTCCTCCAGCACCTCGTCGTGGTGGGCTCCGAGGTCGGACCCCGGGTCCGGGGTGAGGAGGTGCACGGCATACCGAAGGCCCACGAGGTGGGCCACGACCGAGGCGGTGGCGCTCACGCACCACTCGAAGGAGCTGCTCCGGCCCGACCCCGCGTGCCCGGCACGGCTGGAGTCCAGCAGGACCACGGCCCGGCGCTTGGCGGGGCGGTCCTCCTGGCGGACCATCATCTCGCCGGTGCGAGCTGTCGCGGGCCAGTGGATCCGTCGGAGGTCGTCCCCGTCGCGGTACTCGCGCACCGTCTGGTCGTCCTCCCCGTGCAGCGCCACCATGTGCGGGACCGAGCCCTCCGCCCCGATGCCGCTGCCCAGCGACCGTCCCGTCGGCAAAGGGAGCACCCGTGGCAGCACGACGACCTCACCCACACCGCTCACCGCGCTGGTGCGCAGGCTGAGCCCGAAGGGGTCGCGCACCCTGACCCCGAGTGGCCCGAGCCGGTGCACGCCACGGCTGTGCGACCTCACCGTGTACTGGATCTCCTGTGACTCACCGGGGCGCAACGAGGGGAAGACGAACCGGGGCCGGTCGCCCAGGGCGTAGTCCAGGGACTCCTCGGCCATGAGCACCGGAGAGACCGAGGCCTCGGCGTTGGTCACCCGCACGGTGACCACGGCACGCTCGCCGATGGCGACCCGCGCGGGCGACGCGGAGCGCGAGACGTCCAGTCGCAGGCCGTGTCTCGCCACGAGCAGCACGCCGATCACCGTCAGTGCCAGCAGCAGGATGCCGACCCGTGTCAGGTCCCGCTGGCCCAGGAGCACCCCTGCCGCCACGAGCACTGCTCCGCAGCCGGCGAAGGCCATCCCACGGGTGGTGAGTGAGCGCCGCAGCCTGGGCATGCGCGTGCTCAGCGGGTGGGGGCCGGCACGCGGACCCGCTGCAGCAGGTCGGTGAGCACGTCCGCAGCGGTGCGGTGGGCCATCTGCGTCTCGCCCGTGGGGATGAGTCGGTGGGCCAGCACGGGTAGGGCGATCTGCTGCACGTCGTCGGGCAGGACGTGGTCACGACCTGCCAGCGCCGCATGCGCGCGGGAGGCTCGCAGCAGGTGGATGCTGGCGCGGGGGGAGGCCCCCAGCCGCAGCGCGGGGCTCGACCGGGTGGCGTGGGTGAGGTCGACGATGTACTGGCGCACCGCGGGGGAGGCGTGCACGCGGCGGACCGCGGCGATCATGGTCGAGACGGTGGCTGCGTCGGTCACCGGCCCCAGGGTCGACAGGGGGGACTCGCCGCCGTGGATCTGGAGCATCTCGAGCTCGCAGCGGGCCGAGGGGTAGCCCATCGAGATGCGCGCCATGAAGCGGTCGCGCTGGGCCTCGGGGAGCGGGTAGGTGCCTTCCATCTCGATGGGGTTCTGGGTCGCCATGACGATGAACGGGCGCGGCAGCGTGTAGGTGGTCCCGTCGACGGTGACCTGCGACTCCTCCATGCACTCCAGCAACGCGCTCTGGGTCTTGGGCGAGGCCCGGTTGATCTCGTCGCCGACGACGACGTTGGCGAAGATGGCTCCGGGCCGGAACTCGAAGTCGCGCACGTCCTGGTTGAAGACCGAGACACCGGTGATGTCGCTGGGGAGCAGGTCGGGGGTGAACTGCACCCGGCGCACCGAGCAGTCGATGGTGCGCGCCAGCGTCTTCGCCAGGAGGGTCTTGCCCACCCCGGGCACGTCCTCGATGAGCAGGTGACCCTCGGCCAGCAGGACGGTGATGGCGGTGCGGACCACGGCCTGCTTGCCCTCGATGACCGAGTTCATCGCGGCTGCCAACGACGCGCAGACCTGCAGGACCTGATCCAGGGAGGCGCCCCGACGTGCGGCACCAGTGCCGTCGCTCTCCTGGGCTGCTCGGTCGTGCTCGGTCTCGCTCACGAGGTTCCCTCCGTCGGGTGCTGTCGGTCAACCGCGCGTGGGCCTGCACCGCGATGGCATCAATCGTGCCTCACCACACCCCTCCACCGGCAGGGGTTGGACACACCACCCCCCTCCACCGGGGGCCTGCGGGTCGCCAGGGACCTCCCAGGCGAGGCGGGACCACCACGCCGGTGGAGGTCCACGGGAAAATCTTCTCCACTTCACTCCACCAGCTCTGAACTGCGAGAACATCGAATTTTGCCTCGCAGTACGTGTCTCCGAACCCCTGTAAAGATGTATTGTGGAGTAAAGTGGAGGAAATCGGCTCGACGGGTCGATGCGACGGGCGAGGGAGGTGGACCGTGGACGAGTTCCTCGGCACCCACACCCCACGCCTGGACGACAAGGGCCGGCTGTTCCTCCCGGCCCGCTTCCGCGCGGCGCTCGCAGGCGGTCTCGTGGTCACCACCGGCCAGGAAGGCTGTCTCTACGTCTTCCCCACGGCGGAGTTCCACCGCATCTCCACGCTGATGCAGACCGCGCCGGGTTCCTCGAAGCGGATCCGCGACTTCGTGCGGGTGTTCCGCGCCAGCGCCCACCCGGACACCCCCGACA
>JBDTDY010000289.1:0-12514 GCA_039922835.1 Ornithinibacter sp. | reverse complement strand
GGGGCCCGGTCCCACGAGGGGCCGGGCCCCGTCCGCGTCGGTGGCCACCGGCATACTCTTCCCTCGTGAGCGACACCAGCCCCTGGCTCGTCGTCGGACTGGGAAACCCCGGCCCGACCTATGCCGGTAACCGTCACAACGTCGGGGCGATGGTGGTCGAGGAGCTCGCGCGGCGCGCCGCGTCGACGCTGCGGACCCACAAGGCGCGTGCCGTGGCCGCCCAGGTCCGCCTGGGGTCGGGCCCCGGGGGAGCGCCGGGGCCGGCTGCCGTGATCGCGGTGCCGTCGTCCTACATGAACGAGTCCGGCGGGCCGGTGTCGGCGCTGCTGCGGTTCTTCTCCGTGCAGCCCGAACGGCTCGTCGTGATCCATGACGATCTCGACCTCGACCCCGGCTCCATCCGGCTCAAGCGTGGCGGCGGCGAGGGGGGGCACAACGGGCTCCGCTCGATCAGCGCCTCCGTCGGCACCCGTGACTACCACCGGGTGCGGGTGGGCATCGGCCGCCCCCCCGGGCGGATGGACGCCGCCGACTTCGTGCTGCGCGACTTCTCCAAGGTGGAGCGCGCAGAGCTGCCCTTCCTCCTGGACGATGCCGCGGATGCCGTGGAGGCGCTCGTGACGCTCGGCCTGCTCGATGCCCAGCAGCAGGTGCACTCCCCGCGCTGAGCCCGTGGTCGATGGCGTCCCGGCGCGGGACTAAAATCGAGGGAATGCCCTCCCTGACCCCGCTGCGTGCCGTCTTCGGTGCCCTCCCCGAGATGGCCCGCCTGCGAGACGCCCTCGCCCCACCCGCTGCCGAGGTGACCGCCTCGGTCGCACCGGGCGCCAGGCACGCGGTGATCTCGGCCCTGGCCGCCGTGTCGTCATCAGACGGTGCTCCGGTGGCGCCGCAGGGGCCGGTCCGCGGCCCGGTGCTGGCCGTGACGTCCACCGGTCGTGAGGCGGAGGACCTCCACACCGCACTCGTCGCCAGCCTGGGACCGGATGCCGTGGCGCACTTCCCGTCGTGGGAGACCCTGCCGCACGAGCGACTCAGCCCCAGGAGCGACACCGTGGGCCAGCGGCTCTCGGTGCTCCGCCGGTTGGCCCATCCCTCCGAGCGGGACGCGTCGCACGGGCCGCTCGCTGTCGTCGTCGCACCGGTGCGCGCCGTCCTCCAGCCGATCGCCAAGGGCCTCGGCGAGCTGCGACCGGTGGCGCTGGCCGCCGGCGAGGAGATGCCCCTCGAGCACGTGGTCGAGGCCCTCGCCGCCGCTGCCTACACCCGCACCGACCTCGTCGAGCGTCGCGGCGAGTTCGCCGTGCGAGGCGGCATCCTCGATGTCTTCCCCCCCACCGAGGAACACCCGCTGCGCCTGGAGTTCTGGGGCGACACCGTCGAGGAGATCCGGTGGTTCAAGGTCGCGGACCAGCGCTCCCTCGAGATCGCCGAGCACGGGCTGTGGGCACCGCCCTGTCGTGAGCTGCTGCTCACCGACGCGGTGCGGGCGCGGGCCGAGGCCCTGGTCGAGCTGCTTCCGGGCGCGGCAGACCTCTTGGAGAAGCTCTCCCTCGGCATCGCCGTCGAGGGCATGGAGTCGTTGGCCCCCGCGCTGGTCGACGGCATGGAGACCCTGCTGCACGTGCTGCCGGACCGCTCGCTGCTGGTCGCCTGTGACCCCGAGCGGGTGCGTAGCCGCGCCCACGACCTCGTCGCGACGAGCCAGGAGTTCCTCGACGCGGGGTGGGCCAACGCGGCATCCGGCAACTCGGTGCCCATCGACCTCGAGGGAGTGCTCGGCACGGCGTCCTTCCGCACCCTCGCCGAGCTGCGCGGCCTGGCCCGGGAGCTCGACGTGCGGTGGCTCGACCTGACCCCCTTCGTCGGTGACGATGACACCGACGTCCTCGACCTCGGCGCCCTCGCCTCCCCGACGTTCCGGGGCAACACCGAGGATGCCGTGGCCGAGTTGCAGGGGCTCCTGGCCCGGGACTGGTCCGTCCTGGTCGTCACCGAGGGCCCCGGTCTGGCGAAGCGCGTGAGCGAGGTGCTGGGCGAGCAGGACGTGCCGAGCAGGCTCCTCACCGAGGGTGCCGAGCCGACCCGAGGCGTCGTCACCATCACCACTGGTGCGGTGGGAGGTGGGTTCCTCGTGCCGTCGGTGCGCCTCGCCGTCATCACCGAGTCCGACCTCACCGGTGCCGCCCCCGGGTCGGGCACCTCCACCAAGGACATGCGCCAGATGCCCTCGCGGCGCCGCAACCAGGTCGACCCCCTGCAGCTGCGCCCGGGCGACTTCGTCGTGCACGAGCAGCACGGTGTCGGCAAGTTCGTCGAGATGGTGCAGCGCACCGTCGCCGGGGCGACCCGTGAGTACCTCGTCCTGGAGTACGCGCCGTCCAAGCGGGGGCAGCCCGGCGACCGGCTGTACGTGCCCACCGACCAGCTCGACCAGGTGACCCGCTACGTCGGCGGCGAGCAGCCGAGCATGAACAAGATGGGCGGCTCGGACTGGCAACAGACGAAGGGCCGGGCCAGGCGCTACGTCAAGCAGATCGCGGCCGAGCTGATCCGCCTCTACTCCGCCCGGATGGCCTCGGCCGGCCACGCCTTCCCCCCCGACACCCCCTGGCAGCGTGAGCTCGAGGACGCCTTCGCGCACGTCGAGACACCCGACCAGCTGATCACCATCGACGAGGTCAAGGCCGACATGGAGCGGTCCGTGCCGATGGACCGCCTCGTCTGCGGCGACGTCGGCTACGGCAAGACCGAGATCGCCGTGCGAGCAGCGTTCAAGGCGGTGCAGGACGGCAAGCAGGTCGCGGTGCTCTGCCCCACCACGCTGCTCGTGCAGCAGCACGTCAACACCTTCTCCGAGCGGTATGCCGGGTTCCCGGTCGTCGTGAAGGCGCTCTCCCGCTTCCAGAGCGACCGCGAGGCCAAGGCAGTGCTGGACGGGCTCGCCGACGGCTCGGTGGACCTCGTCATCGGCACCCACCGCATCCTGTCCAAGGAGGTGCGGTTCAAGGACCTCGGGCTCGTCGTCATCGACGAGGAGCAGCGCTTCGGGGTGGAGCACAAGGAGCAGCTGAAGGCGCTGCGCACCTCGGTCGACGTGCTCGCGATGTCGGCGACCCCGATCCCGCGGACCCTGGAGATGGCGGTCACCGGCATCCGGGAGATGTCGACGCTGCAGACCCCGCCGGAGGAGCGCCACCCCGTGCTCACCTATGTCGGGGCCTACGACGAGAAGCAGGTCACGGCCGCCGTGCGGCGCGAGCTGATGCGTGAGGGGCAGGTGTTCCTCGTGCACAACAAGGTCTCCACGATCGACCGGGCCGCTGCCCGATTGCGCGAGCTGGTGCCCGAGGCGCGGATCGCGACGGCCCACGGCAAGATGGCTGAGCACCGGCTCGAGCAGGTCGTGCTCGACTTCTGGGAGAAGCGCTTCGACGTGCTCGTCTGCACGACCATCATCGAGACCGGCCTGGACATCTC
The DNA here is from genome assembly GCA_039922835.1 of Ornithinibacter sp. Lineage (GTDB taxonomy): Bacteria > Actinomycetota > Actinomycetes > Actinomycetales > Dermatophilaceae > Fodinibacter. The sequence continues at coordinate 9,034 of JBDTDY010000289.1, read as the reverse complement.
CAACGCCAATACCCTGATCGTGGAGCGCGCCGACCGGTTCGGACTCTCCCAGCTCCACCAGCTGCGGGGCCGCGTCGGCCGCGGTCGCGATCGTGCCTACAGCTACTTCCTCTACCCACCCGAGGTGCCGCTCACCGAGACCGCGCTGGACCGGCTGCAGACCATCGCGAGCCACACCGACCTCGGGTCGGGCATGCAGGTCGCGATGAAGGACCTGGAGATCCGCGGGGCGGGCAACCTCCTCGGCGGGGAGCAGTCGGGCCACATCGCCGGGGTCGGCTTCGACCTCTACGTGCGCCTCGTGGGGGAGGCGGTCGCCAGTTTCCGGGGCGAGAGCGACGATTCCCCGACCGAGATCAGGATCGAGCTCCCGGTCGACGCACACCTGCCGCACGACTACATCCCCCACGAGCGGTTGCGCCTGGAGATGTACAAGAAGCTGGCGGCAGTGGTCGACGAGCCGCAGCTCGCCGAGATCGAGGCGGAGCTCGTCGACCGCTATTCCGCACCGCCGGAGCCGGTGCGGGTGCTCCTGGAGGTGGCTCGGCTGCGCACCGTGGCGCGAGCCGGTGGGATCGCCGACATCAGCGCCCAGGGCAACCACGTGCGGTTCGGTCCGGTCGAGCTGCGCGAGAGCCAGGAGCTGCGCCTCCAGCGGCTCTATCCGGGCTCCATCATCAAGCCTGCCCTGCGCACGGTGCTGGTTCCCAAACCGATGACGGCTCGCGTCGGGGGTCGGCCGCTGCGCGACCGCGACGTGCTCGCCTGGGCTGGTGACGTGATCCGCTCCGTCGTCATGGACAATGTGGGGCAGGCCGCCGCGGTGGCCACAGCCCACGGCCAGGGCCGACCATGATCGTGAAAGGACACCCCGTGACTCCTCCGGTTCGCCGCCTCGTGGCGGCGCTCGCCCTCGGTGCCGCCCTCGCCACCGCCGGGTGCGGCTCGAGTCGAGCCACCACGGCGGCCACCATCAACGGGTCGGTCATCTCCCAGGACGAGGTCAGCACTGCGGTGCAGCAGGTGAACGAGATGGAGCCGGCCCTGCTGCAGACCAAGCTCACCCCGAGCAGCGCGCTGACCGCGCTCATCCAGGCCCCGGTCGTGCTGGACTTCCTGAGTGGTCGCGGCCTCGTGGTCTCGGACTCGGTCGCGACGCGTGAGGCGCAGAACCGCGGTGTGTCCGAGCCTTCCTCCGGCACGCTGGACATCATCCGCTTCGCGTCGTCGATCACGGCCGCGCAGAGCAGCGGGCAGCTGACGCAGGACGACACGGTTGCGCTCAGCGACAAGCTGCGCAGCCAGCGCGTCGAGGTCAACCCCCGATACGGCAGCTTCAACGCCGAGACCGCCACGGTCGACCTCGGCCTCCCCACCTGGGTCACCCTCGACAACACCAGCAAGTGACCCGCGGGCGCCTCTGCCTCGTCGTCACCTCTCCTCGGGTCGCCCCCGGGCTGATGTCGCATGCCGCGTGGGAGACCATCGCGGGCGCTGACGCGCGCCTCGCGGCACACCTGGACGACCCCCTGGTCGAGGCCGTCGACGAGGCAGGGCTCGCGGTCCTGCAGGTCGACGACACCGCACCAGCTGCTCTGGCGCGCCACCTCGTGGAGCGGGCCGGGGCCGAGACGGTCGTGTGGCTCGGCTCCTCCGACGCGGACCCGGGCCTCTCCGATGCCATCGCCTCCGAGGTCTCGCGCCTGGAGTCACCGCCCGACGTCGAGCTGGTCGTGGGCTCGTGGGACGTGCAGGGAGGCCGGCTGCTCGACGTCGTGGCGACGATGGACCGACTGCGTTCGCCCGGCGGGTGTCCCTGGGACGCCGAGCAGACCCACACCTCGCTCGCGCCCTACCTCGTCGAGGAGACCCACGAGGTGCTCGACGCGATCGAGGGGAACGACCCGGCCCACCTCGCCGAGGAGCTCGGGGACGTGCTGCTCCAGGTCGTCTTCCATGCCCGCGTGGCGGAGGAGTCGGGTGAGGGCGCGTTCGACATCGACACCGTCGCGGGCCTGCTCGTCGACAAGCTCGTCCGCCGGCACCCGCACGTCTTCGCCGACGGTGAGGCGCGCACCCCCGCCGAGGTCGAGCAGGCCTGGGAGCGGATCAAGGCACAGGAGAGGTCGTCGACCTCCCACGAGGGCGCAGGTGGGGATGTCGCGGACCTGCTCCACGGCATCCCGGCCTCATTGCCCGCGCACCTCGCGGCTGAGAAGGTGCTCGCCAGGGTGCGCCGCCGCGACCTCGACCCGGGAGCGTCGTCCCTCTCGGAGCTCCAGGAGGCACGCGCCGCCCTGGGTGCCGCCGAGGAGCGGGTCCGTGACGCCCTGCGCAGCATCGCCGACGCCACCTGAGCGCAGACCCTCCTCACCCGGGCCCTAGGCTGCAGCGATGCCCCGTCAAGGTCGTGTCGTCGTCGTGGGCGGAGCCGTGCTCGATGCCAAGGTGCGCACCCGCTCGGCGGCCGTGTTGGGCACGAGCAACCCGGGCACCTCGTCCTCCAGCGTGGGTGGTGTGGGGCGCAACATCGCGGAGAACCTCGCCCGCCTCGGCACACCGACCGACCTCGTGGCTGCCGTCGGCGACGACCTGGCGGGCCGCACCGTCGTCTCGCACACCAGGGACGCGGGCGTGGAGTGCGCTCACGTGCGCACCTCCGTGCACCCCACCGGCACCTACACAGCGGTGCTCGACGACCGTGGTGACCTGCTGATCGCGGTGGCCGACATGCGAGCCACCGACGAGCTCACGGTCGGCGACCTCACCGTCGTGCCCTCGCTCCTCGCCGACGCCGATGCCCTGGTGGTCGACGCGAACCTCCACGCGGATGCCGTGCGCTGGCTGTTCTCCGCTGCCGCGGACGCCGGCGTGATCGCCGTGCTCGAGCCGGTGAGCGTCGCCAAGGCTGCCGACGTGGCGACGGTGATCGACGGGTCCGTGCCCCTGCACACGGTCACTCCCAACGTCGACGAGCTCGCGGCGCTCGTCGGTCAGCCGGTGCCGGACACGGTGCCCGGTATCAGTGCGGCGGCCCTGGTGCTGCACGACCGCGGCGTCGAGCACGTCTGGGTGCGCCGAGGCACGCGGGGCAGCCTGCTCTCGATCGCGGCCCCGGAGCGGCCCCGCCTCGTGCTCGTGGGTGCTTCGAGCGTCGAGGTGGCCGATGTCACCGGGGCCGGGGACTCGATGACCGCGGGCTACGTGCACGCGCTGCTGGAGGGCGCCGACGTGCTCGAGTCCGCCCGATACGGGCAGGTGCTCGCAGCCCTCACCTGCGCCTCCCCCGACACCGTGCGGACCGACCTCACGGCCGCGCTCGTCGCGGCCCACCTCACCCAGACCCAGCCCGCCACCGAGGAGATCAACCGATGACCACCACCCCGCACCCCATGCTCAAGCTCGCTCCCGAGGTGGCCGAGGCACTCGCCGCGGGTCGGCCGGTCGTCGCCCTGGAGTCCACGATCATCAGCCACGGCATGCCCTACCCGCACAACGTCGCGATGGCCCGCGAGGTGGAGCAGATCGTGCGCGACGGGGGGGCGGTGCCGGCGACTATCGCGGTGCTCGACGGCCGCCCGACCGTCGGACTCGACGACGACGAGCTCGAGCTGCTCGCCTCCAACGGGGACATCCGCAAGGTGAGCGTGCGGGACCTCCCGTACGTCGTGTCGACGGGGTCGCACGGCGCCACCACCGTTGCCAGCACGATGCGCATCGCCGGGCTGGCCGGCATCCGGGTGTTCGTCACCGGCGGCCTGGGCGGCGTGCACCAGGGCGCCGAGAACTCGATGGACGTCTCCGCCGACGTGACCGAGCTCTCCCGCACCGAGGTGGCCGTGATCTCCGCCGGGGTGAAGTCGATCCTGGACATCGGTCGCACCCTGGAGGTGCTCGAGACCCTGGGCGTGCCGGTCGTCGGCTACGGCACCGACGAGTTCCCGTCGTTCTTCTCCCGCTCCAGCGGCCTGGGCACCCCGATGCGGCTCGACACGCCCGAAGAGGTCGCGGCCCTGATGCGCGCCACCTGGGACCTCGGCCTGGGCAGCGGCGTGTCGATCGCCAACCCGGTGCCCGCAGAGGACGAGATGGCCCGCGAGGACATCGACGCCGTCATCGAGCAGGCGCTGGCCGACTCCGAGGCCCTCGGCATCCGCGGCAAGGACATCACCCCCTACCTCCTCGGCCGGATCATCGAGCTCTCCGACGGCCGGTCGCTGCAGACCAACCTCGCCCTCGTGCGGCACAACGCCCGCGTGGGCACGGCGATCGCGGTCGCGTTCCACGCCCACCGCTGACGCCCTCCCCCTCCCCTCGCTCCTCCCCGACTTCGTCTGCGGTGGTGCTGCGACACGCCGTGCGAATCGGCGTGTCCCGACGTTCTGACAGACGAAGTGGGGGAGGGGGGTGCGGTGTCCGGTGGTGCGGGTCGGTCAGGGGGATGCCGGGCTGCTGGGTCTAGGCTCGGTCCTGATCCCATTTCCCACCATCCCCAGGAGCACGGTGTGGCCAGCATCGAGGCAGTAGGCGCGCGCGAGATCCTCGACTCGCGCGGCAACCCCACGGTCGAGGTCGAGGTCGCCCTCGACGACGGCACCCTCGCCCGTGCGGCGGTTCCGAGCGGCGCCTCCACCGGTGCGTTCGAGGCGTCCGAGCGCCGTGACGGTGACAAGAGCCGCTACCTCGGCAAGGGCGTCGAGAAGGCAGTCGACGCCGTCATCGACGAGCTCGGCCCCAAGCTGCTGGGCTTCGAGGCCAGCGAGCAGCGACTCATCGATGGCGAGATGCTCGCCATCGACGGCAGCGCCAACAAGGAGAAGATCGGGGCCAACGCGATCCTCGGTGTCTCGCTCGCCGTGGCGCGTGCCGCCGCAGACTCCGCCGACCTGCCGCTCTTCCGTTACGTCGGTGGCCCCAACGCCCACGTGCTTCCGGTGCCGATGATGAACATCCTCAACGGTGGCAGCCACGCCGACTCCAACGTCGACATCCAGGAGTTCATGATCGCGCCGATCGGCGCGGAGACCTTCCGCGAGGCTCTGCGCTGGGGCGCTGAGGTCTACCACGCGCTCAAGGGTGTGCTGAAGGAGAAGGGTCTGGCCACCGGCCTGGGCGACGAGGGTGGGTTCGCCCCCAACCTGGAGTCCAACCGTGCGGCCCTCGACCTGATCCTGGAGGCGATCGAGAAGGCGGGCTACACCCCCGGTGAGCAGATCGCGCTCGCGCTCGACGTCGCGGCGTCGGAGTTCCACGCCGACGGCTCCTACGCCTTCGAGGGCGGCACCAAGAGCGCGGAGGAGATGGTCGACTACTACGCCGACCTCGTCGCGGCCTACCCCCTCGTGTCGATCGAGGACCCGCTCGACGAGGACGACTGGGAGGGCTGGAAGGCGATGACCGACCGCCTCGGCGACCAGGTGCAGATCGTGGGCGACGACCTCTTCGTCACCAACCCCGAGCGGCTCGCCCGTGGCATCGCCTCCGGCACGGCCAACGCCCTCCTCGTGAAGGTCAACCAGATCGGCACGCTCACCGAGACCCTCGACGCGGTCGACATGGCCCACCGCAACGGTTACCGCTGCATGATGAGCCACCGCTCGGGCGAGACCGAGGACACCACGATCGCCGACCTCGCCGTGGCGACGAACTGCGGCCAGATCAAGACGGGCGCCCCGGCGCGCTCCGAGCGCGTCGCCAAGTACAACCAGCTGCTGCGGATCGAGGAGGAGCTCGACGACGCCGCCGTGTATGCCGGCGCCGACGCCTTCCCCCGGTTCGCCCGCCGCACCCGGGGCTGACCGCGACGATGGCCTCCGGACGTTCGCGCGGACCAGTGTCGCGGCCCCCGCGTCGCTCCACCGCGTCGCGTCCGCGGGCATCGGCCACGGCATCCCCTGCCTCACCACCACCACCTCGGGGCTGGCGGAGCCGGGTCACGGGCGCCACGAAGGGCCGCCGTGCCCGCCGAGGGGTCGTCCTCCTCGCGGTGGTCGCCTTCCTGACCGTCCTGCTCGGCTCCACGGTCGCGGCCTGGGTGGGCCAGCGCGGCGACATCTCGGCCCTGCGCGACAAGGTCGCGAGCCAGGAGCGAGATGTCGCGTCCCTCCAGGCTGATCAGGAGCGGTGGCGCGACCCGGCCTACGTCGAGCAGCAGGCGCGCCAGCGGTTGAAGTTCGTCAAACCGGGGGAGAAGTCCTACACCGTCCTGGACGCCAAGCCCAGCAAGCCCACCACCGACGGTCTCGCCGATCCGGCGGCACCCCTCTCGACCCTGCCCTGGTACACCACCGTGTGGGAGTCGGCGCGCACCGCCGACGCACCCGCGGCCCGCCGGTGACCGACGGCACCGGTCTGCCTCCCGTGGCGGAGGCTGATCTCGCAGCCGTGTCGCGCCAGCTCGGCCGCGAGGTGCGCGGCGTGGTCGCGGTCGGTCACCGCTGCCCGTGCGGGGAGCCGGACGTGGTGCGCACCGAGCCACGCCTGCCGGACGGCACGCCGTTCCCGACCTCGTTCTACACCACCTGCCCGCGGCTCACCGGCGCGCTGTCCACCCTGGAGAGCCTCGGGGTGATGCGCGAGATGAGCGAGCGGCTGGAGTCCGACGAGGCACTGCGGGAGCGGTATGCCGCGGCGCACGTCGACTACCTCACCCGCCGGTCCGAGCTGGGCGAAGTCGAGGAGATCGCGGGCATCTCGGCCGGCGGCATGCCCACCCGGGTGAAGTGCCTCCACGTGCTCGTGGCCCACTCCCTCGCCGTCGGCCCCGGGGTCAACCCCCTCGGTGACGAGGCGCTGGCGATGTTGGACCCCTGGTGGGAGCGCAGCCCCTGCTCCGAAGGCGCTGGTTCCGACGGCGCTGGTTCCGCGACTAGCTCCGCGACTACCGACTCCGGGGATGCCGACTCAGAGAACCTCGCATGACGGAGGAGAAGCCTCGCCGGGTCGCAGCGGTCGACTGTGGCACCAACTCGATCCGCCTCCTCGTGGCCGACATCGGGGCCGACGGTCGGCTCACTGACGTCCTGCGCCGCATGGAGGTCGTTCGGCTCGGGCAGGGCATCGACCGCACCGGTGTCATCGCCCCCGAGGCGATGGAGCGCACGCTCGCAGCCGCCACGACGTATGCCGGACAGTGTCGTGAGCTCGGTGCTGAGGCGGTGCGCTTCGTCGCCACGTCCGCGTCGCGCGACGCCCGCAACGCGGCGCAGTTCGTCGACGGGGTGCGCGACGCGTTCGGAGACCTCGACGTGACCCCGGAGGTCGTTGCAGGTGACGTCGAGGCGCGGCTGTCCTTCTCCGGTGCCACGGGGGACCTCGTGGCGATGGGCCTCGCCGGCCCCTACCTCGTGGTCGATCTCGGCGGTGGTTCCACCGAGATCGTGCGCGGCAGCGCCGACGTGGAGGCGGCTCGCTCGATGGATGTCGGCTGTGTGCGGATGACCGAACGGCACCTGCACTCCGACCCTCCGAGCCACGCGGAGGTGTCCGCGGTCCGGCGCGACGTCGGGACAGCCCTCGACGCCGCCTCGGCGGTCGTGAGCCTGTCCGGCATCCGGGTCGTCGTCGGTCTGGCCGGGTCGATCACCACGGTGACTGCCCTGGCTCTCGGCCTCACGGCATACGACCGGGACGCGATCCACCTGGCCCGGCTGAGCATCGAGCAGCACCGCGCGGCGTCGCGTGACCTGCTCGCCATGACGCGCGCGCAGCGGGCAGCCCTCGGTTTCATGCACCCGGGCCGGGTCGACGTGATCGGGGCCGGCGCACTCGTCTGGCACGAAGTGCTCGGCGCGGTGGCGGAGCAGTCACCCGGGGCAGAGGTCGTGACGAGCGAGCACGACATCCTCGACGGCATCGCCCTCTCCCTGGCCTGAGCGGCATCCGGCGGCAGACGCGCCGACACGCTGTCTCGTGGTGCGCAGTATCGCGGAATGCGTAGTAGTGTGCGAGTCGCACCATCGGGGTGCGTGGTGAAAGGGGTGGCGCCGTGGACGGCACACAGCTCGTCAAGGGGGTGCTCGACCTCGCCGTGCTCGCAGTCGTAGCCCGGGAGGACGGCTACGGATACGACGTCGTGCGGCGGTTGCGCGCCGCGGGCCTGGAGGAGGTGGGCGACGCCTCGGTCTACGGCACGCTGCGCCGGCTCTACTCCGCGGGCGCGCTGACGACCTACGTCGTTCCCTCCGACGAGGGCCCGCACCGCAAGTACTACGGCATCAACGAGCAGGGACGACACACGCTGCAGACCCAGGGCAAGACGTGGGGCGCCTTCGCCGCCACGATGGACGGTCTGCTCGAGCAGGCAGGAGCAGCATCATGAGCGACACCCAGGTCATGGGGAGCCTCCCGGAGGCCCAGGACGTGCAGGCCTACATCACCGCGGTCCGCGCCTGGCTCGCAGACCTTCCGCCCGAGGACGTCGATGACCTCACCCTCGGGATGGAGGCCGACCTCGCCGAGCGGGTGGCCGAGTCCGGCGGCCGGTTGGGCGACCTGCTGGGCCAGCCGGAGTCGTATGCCGCTGAGCTGCGGTCCGCTGCCGGCCTCACCCCGCGTGCCGCGCCGGTCGACGGCATGGGTCGCGGCCGTGGGGTGAGCGGGCTCGGGTCGTGGGCGCGCGACGTCGGCGACAGGCTGTTGACTCGGTTCCCGTGGCTTGGAGACCTCCGCCCGGTGTGGTGGCTGGCCCGTGGTGCGGTGCTGGGGTGGGTGGTGGTGCTCCTTCTCGGTCCGTCCTCTTGGCTCCTCCTTCTATTTGGAGCCGGGTTGTCCTTCTGGTGGGGCCGTCGCTCGGTGGAGGTCACCCATGCCGGAGCGACGCGGAGACTGTCAACCACGGTCAACGCCTTCGCGGCGGTGATGGTGCTCCCGGCCTTCATCATTGCGGTGTCCTCGAGTGACGGCGGTGGTGCAGTGGACCAGAACTTCGACGTCCCGGGGCTTGCGGTCAACGGCAGCCAGGTGCAGAACCTCTACGTCTACGACGCACAGGGCAACCGGGTTGAGGGGGCGAGGGTCTTCGACGAGCAGGGCC
>JBDTDY010000288.1:0-8617 GCA_039922835.1 Ornithinibacter sp. | reverse complement strand
GGCGACGAGGGGGGTGCCGATCAGCCCGGAGGATCCGGTGACGGCGATGCGGCGTGCCATGAGTGGTTTCGAGGTGGCGCCGGGTCACAGACCCAGCGATGCCTCGAAGGCCCCTTCCTCGAGGCGCTGCTTCATCGTCGTGAGGAAGCGCGCAGCATCGGCGCCGTCGACGATGCGGTGGTCGTAGGACAGCGAGAGGTAGACCATGGAGCGGATCGCGATGGTCTCACCGCCGTCCTCTGCGGCCACCACGACGGCTCGCCGCACGACGCCACCGGTGCCGAGGATCGCGACCTGTGGCTGGTTGATGATCGGCGTGTCGAACAGTGCACCCCGCGACCCCGTGTTGGTGATCGTGAAGGTGCCTCCCGCGAGGTCATCGGGGGTGATCTTGTTGTTGCGCGTGCGGTCGGCCAGCTCGGCGATCCCACGGGCCAGACCTGCGATGTTGAGGTCCCCGGCATTCTTGATGACCGGGACCAGCAGGCCCTTCTGGGTGTCGACCGCGATGCCGAGGTGCTCTGCGCCGTGATAGGTCACCTCGTCCCCATCCAGGCTCGCGTTGACGGTGGGGTGGGCCTTGAGTGCCTCCACGGCGGCCAGGGAGAAGAACGGCAGGAAGCTCAGCTTGGTGCCCTCGCGTGCTGCGAACTCCGTCTTGGCCCGGTCTCGCAGTCGCGCGATGCGGGTGACGTCGACCTCCACCACCGTGGTGAGCTGGGCCGAGGTCTGCAGCGACTCGACCATGCGGCGGGCGATGGTCTTGCGCAGGCGCGACATCTTCTCGGTCGTGCCCCGCTTGGAGCCCTCGGCCGATGCGGGGGAGGCCGTCGGCGGAGCCTTCTTGGCCTGCTCAGCCGGAGCGGATGCCGGTGCCGACTCTGCCGCCGTCTTGGCCGCCTTGGCGGCTTCTGCTGCTGCGACGACGTCCTGCTTGCGGATCCGGCCACCGATCCCGGTGCCCTCGATGCCTGCGAGGTCGATCCCGTGGTCGGCCGCGAGCTTGCGCACCAACGGGGTGACGTAGGCGGCGGCGTCCCCGCTGTCTTCCTTGGGCCTCGGGGTCGGCGCGGTCGAGGTCGACGCCGCGGGAGCCTCGCCGGCCTTGGCGGCGGCATCGTCGGCGCTCTGCTGTGGTGGGGCCTCGGCAGCCTTCTCCGGCTCAGCAGCCTTCGCGGGCTCCGACTTCTCCGGCTCGGCGGCCTTCTCCGGCGCCTGCTCGGGAGCCTTCTGCTGGCTCGACCCGCCTGCGCTGCCACCCACGACCGCGAGGTCGGCGCCGACCGGCACCGTCTCGTCCTCCTGGACGAGGATCGAGGTCAGGGTGCCTGCGACCGGTGAGGGGATCTCGGTGTCGACCTTGTCGGTGGAGACCTCGAGCAGCGGCTCGTCGAGCGCGACCTCGTCGCCCTCCTGCTTCAGCCAACGAGTGATCGTGCCCTCGGTGACGGACTCACCCAGTGCCGGCATCGTCACGGTGGTGCCCTCACCGGAGGACGAGGCCTGCGCCGAGGAGGCGTCGCTCGTGTCCTCTGCCTGCGCGCCGACGTTCTCGGAGGCTGAGGAGTCCGCGGAGTCCCCGGCGTCGTCGGGCTCCTCCTGGGCCTGCTCGCTGGGCGCCTCCTGCGCGGCCTCCTGCGGGGCGCCGGTCTCCTGCTCACTGCCTCGGTGCTCGGACTTGCTGCTCTCGGGCGCGGCGCCATCGCCGATGACGGCGAGGTCGGCGCCGACCGGCACGGTCTCGTCCTCCTCGACGAGGATCTCCTGCAGCGTCCCCGCGACGGGGGACGGGATCTCGGTGTCGACCTTGTCGGTGGAGACCTCGAGCAGCGGCTCGTCCAGGGCGACCTCGTCACCCACGCTCTTCAGCCACCGCGTCACGGTCCCTTCGGTGACGGACTCACCGAGTGCAGGCATCTTCACGTGTTCTGACATCGGGGCAACTCTCCTCGTTCGATGGTGGCGGACATCACTCTAGTTGGGTGCAGCCACTGTGGCTCAACCTAGGCGTGGGCATGCAGCGGCTTGCCGGCGAGGGCCATGTGGGCCTCGCCGAGGGCTTCGTTCTGGGTGGGGTGCGCGTGCAGCAGGGCAGCGACCTCCTCGGCGTGGGCGCCCCAGGAGACGATGAGCTGGGCCTCCCCGACCTGTTCGCCCATCCGCGAACCGATCATGTGGATGCCCAGGACCGGGCCGTCCTTGACCCGCACGAGCTTGACGAAGCCGGCGGTGCGCAGGATCTGGGATCTGCCGTTTCCGCCCAGGTTGTACTCGTAGGTCTCCACGTCGGGGTGCAGCGCCCGGGCCTGCTCCTCGCCGAGACCGACGGAGGCGATCTCGGGATCGCAGTAGGTCACCCGCGGAATGCTCGACTCCTCGATGGGCACCGGTGCGAGTCCGGCGATGTGCTCGGCGACGAAGATGCCCTGGGCGAAACCGCGGTGCGCGAGCTGCAGCCCGGGCACGATGTCGCCCACGGCATACACGCCGTCCGCGGAGGTGCGGCACCGCTCGTCGGTCACCACGAAACCGCGCTCCAACGCCACACCCGCCTCGGCGAAACCCAGTCCCTCGGTGACCGGCCCGCGGCCGACCGCGACGAGGAGGATGTCGGCGACCAGCTCCTCACCGCCCTGCAGGCGCACGGTCACCGAGTCCTCGTCCTGGGTCACCGACTCGAACGACACCCCGGTGCGCGCAGTGATCCCGCGCTTGCGGAAAGCCCGTTCGAGGGCCTTGCTCACCTCGGGCTCCTCCGCCGCAACGAGCCGGGGGAGTGCCTCCACGATCGTCACCTCGGCACCGAAGGACCTCATGACGGAAGCGAACTCGACACCGATGACCCCACCCCCGAGGACCACGACGTGGTGCGGCACGCTCTCCAGCCCGAGCGCCTGGTCGCTGGTCATCACGCGACCGCCGATCTCCAGGCCAGGGAGGGTGCGGGCGAAGGACCCGGTGGCGAGCACGACGTGGCGCCCGACGAGCCGGCGGTCCCCGACCACCACGGTTGTGTCGGCCTCGAGAGAGCCCGTGCCCTCGACGTAGTCCACCGCTCGGGAGCTGACCAGGCCCTGGAGGCCTTTGTGCAGCCGTGCCACCACCCCTTCCCGGTATGCCGTGACGGCGGGCAGGTCGATGCCCTCCAGGGTGGCACGCACCCCGAAGGTGGCGGCCTCACGCGTGCTGTCCGCGACCTCGGCGGCGTGCAGCAGCGCCTTGGTGGGGATGCAGCCGCGGTGCAGACAGGTGCCACCCAGCTTGTCCTTCTCCACCAGCGCGACGCTCAACCCCAACTCGGCGGCCCGCAGCGCGCAGGCGTATCCACCACTTCCTCCCCCGAGGACGACGACGTCGTGCGTGGGCGTTGCGGTGGCCGGCATCAGGGGTGGCTCCTTGCTCGGGTCTGGCGGGGACCGGCGCGGGTGGTGGCGACCAGCCTGCACGCATCCTGTCACCGAACCGTGCTCCAGAGCACCTGCGCGCGCACTCCGGGCCTCGCGCGCAGGGCGGCACGGACGACCGCATATCGTGTGCGCATGGCGTGGTGGAGACGAGGACGCAAGGGCGAGGCGCCACATGGCGGAGGTGACCTGGACAGTGCCCGGGCGCACCTGCGCGACTTCGTGGGGTCCAGGCGGGGGGTCGAGGCCTACGTCGAGCCGGCGACCAACGTCACGGCCACCACGGTGGTCCTCATCGCCCATGACGGCGAGTGGACCCGACGCGCCCTGCCCACCCGCCCGCAGGCGTTCGAGGTCGCCCGCTCCCTCGACGTGCCCGTCTACGACGTGAACCTCACCGGGTACCCGGCCCGGATGCGCCGCTGGACCGCCCAGCAGCGCAAGCCCGGTCGACGCTGAACCCTGAAACCCCGCAGCACCCGACCACTGACGAAAAGGACCACTGATGTCATCAGCGAAGAAGCCCCGTCCCCCCGTGGACGAGGACGTCAAGGCCAAGTTCCGCGCGGCTCTGGACGCCAAGAAGTCGCACGGTGGCGCGGACGTCTCGGACGGCGCCGAGCACGCGAAGGTCGACCACGCGCACGGCCCGGAGACCAGCGCACGCGAGCAGATGTTCCGCCGCAAGAGCGGCTGACCGCACGCGCCCGGTGCGCGCCGCTCAGGTGGTGTGGGACTCGATCAGGCTGAGCAGGGTGGCGACACCGAACCCGGTTCCACCCTTGGGGTGGTGACCCTTGGCGGCCTTGTCGTTGAAGGCCGGCCCCGCGATGTCGACGTGGGCCCATGCGATGCCCTCCCCGACGAACTCCTTGAGGAAGAGCCCAGCCGTGAGCATTCCTCCGTCGCGATCGCCCTTGTGCGCGATGTCTGCGGTGGGGGTGTCCAGCTTGGCCCGCAGCTCCACCGGGAGCGGCATCGCCCAGGCGCCCTCACCGGCCCGGCCCGCGGCGTCCACGACGCTGGTGCGGAAGTCGTCCTCGTTGCCCATCACCCCGGCGATGTCGGTGCCGAGCGCGACCACCTGCGCCCCCGTCAACGTCGCGATGTCCACGATCCAGTCGGGCGACTTCTCGCTCGCGAGACAGATGCCGTCGCCGAGCACCATCCGACCCTCGGCGTCGGTGTCGAGGATCTCCACGCTCGTCCCGTCGCGCATGATCACGACGTCACTCGGACGCTGCGCGGTGCCGCTCGGCATGTTCTCCGCCAGGCAGAGGTAGCCGGTCACTGCCACCGGCAGGTCGAGCTCGGCCGCGGCGAGCACTGTCGCGGCAACCGCGGCGGCGCCGGCCATGTCGCACTTCATCGTGACCATCCCGCTCGAGGGCTTGATGTTCAGGCCCCCGGAGTCGAAGGTGATGCCCTTGCCCACGAGGGCGACCGACGTGGTCGCGCCGGCGGGTGCCCACGTCATCGTGACGATCCGCGGTGGGTTGACCGACCCCTGACCCACCCCGACGATGCCACCGAAGCCGCCCTTGACGAGCGCCTTCTCGTCGAGCACCGAGACGCTCACCCTGGCTGCGGATGCCGTGGTGTGCTTCTTCACGTCCTCGGCGAAGGACTGCGGGAAGAGGAGGTTCGGGGGAGTGTTGACCAGGTCGCGGGCCCAGTCCCGAGCGGCGCCCAGCACTGCTGCCCTGGCCACGGCATCCTTCGCGGCGCGACCCTGACCTGCACCGGAGACCACGGTGATCCGCGGCCCGGCGCCCACGGGGGCGGAGCCCTTGGCCGAGCTGCGCCGACCCGGCTTCAGGGGCGCGGTCTTGTCGTAGAGGTAGCACCCGGCATACGCCCCGTCCGCCACGGCGGACACGCTCGCCACGTCCGGGGTCGGCAGGGCGACGGCCACCGTCTTCTTGGCGCGCACCGCGCGCAGGGCCGCTCCTGCAGCGCTGCGCAGGACCGGGTGCGGGTAGGTGGTGCGATCGGTGGTTCCCTCGCCCAGGCCGGTGAGCACCACGGACGTGGCCTTGACGCCGGGCACGGCGACGATGCGCAGGACCTCCTCGGCCCGCCCGGTGGCGTCCAGGTCCGAGAGCACGGCCTGGAGGTGGACCACGGCCTTGGGTGGCAGGCCGTGACCGCTCGCGAGGTCGGCCCCGTCGGGGGTGTGGATCGACCCCACCACGAGGGCCTCGACGGGCAGGTCGGCGGGAATACGGGTGGTCAGGGCCAAGGACGTCATGCCAGCCACACTAGCGACCGGGCGGGGGTGCAACCGCAGGCGGTAACGTGCCGACCATGACCGATCTCCTCCGCTCCCCGCTCCACGACCGCCACGTCGCCCTCGGTGCCAAGATGGCCGACTTCGGCGGGTGGTCGATGCCCATCGAGTACCCCGGGGGTGGTGTGGTCGCCGAGCACACCGCCGTGCGCGAGCGGGTCGGGATCTTCGACGTCTCGCACCTGGGCAAGGCGCGGGTGTCAGGGCCTGGAGCAGCAGACTTCGTCAACGCCTGCCTCACCAACGACCTGCGCCGGATCGGGCCGGGTCAGGCGCAGTACACGATGTGCTGCACAGAGACCGGCGGCGTGGTGGACGACCTCATCGCCTACCTCCGCTCCGAGGAGGACGTGTTCCTCATCCCGAATGCCGCGAACACCGGTCGCGTCGTCGAGCTTCTCACCGCGGCGGCTCCCGAGGGCATCCTCGTCGAGAACCTCCACGACCGCTACGGCGTCATCGCCGTGCAGGGCCCCCGGTCCGACGAGGTGCTGCGCGCTCTCGGATTGCCCGTCGACCACGACTACATGAGCTTCGTGGAGACCCTCTGGGAGAGCATGCCCGTGATCGTGTGCCGCACCGGCTATACGGGGGAGCGCGGCTACGAGATCGTGCCCGCGTGGGACGTCACCGGCTCGGTGTGGGACGCCCTGGCCGGCGCGGTGGCGGAGGAGGGGGGCAAGCCGTGCGGTCTCGGGTCACGAGACACCCTGCGCACCGAGATGGGCTACCCCTTGCACGGCAACGACCTGTCGCTGGAGATCACCCCCGTCATGGCGGGGGCGGCCTGGGCCGTCGGGTGGGACAAGGAGGCCTTCTGGGGCAAGGAGGCCCTGGCCGCCGAACGTGCGGCCAAGACGAGCCGGCTGATGCGCGGCCTGGTCGTCTCCGGTCGCGGCATCCCCCGCTCGCACTGCGCGGTGAAGGACCCCGCAGGCGGTGTGGTGGGCGAGGTCACCTCGGGGACCTTCTCGCCCACCCTGCGACAGGGCGTGGCGCTGGCGCTGCTCGACCGCTCGGTGACGCTGGGCGACGAGGTGGTCATCGACGTCCGCGGGAGGGACGTGCCCGCGACGGTGAGCAAGCCGCCGTTCGTCGAGGTCGGGGTGCGTCAGTCATGAGCGAGGCGTGGACGTGGACCTATGCCGACCAGCACGGCGCATCGATGAGCGGGGAGCTGCTCTCCCAGACCGCGTTCCCCACGCAGTCCGATGCCGAGAACTGGTTCGGAGAGGTGTGGCAGGACCTCACCGGGGCCGGCGTGGCGTCGGTGACCCTGCACCGGGACGGCGCGAAGGTCTATGGGCCGATGAGCCTGGACCCCGCGCCCTGAGCCACGACTCAGAAGTGCGTGGTGACCGGGGTGCCGATCGGGGCGAAGTCGTACATCGTCTTGGCGACGTCCACCGGGAGGTTGATGCAGCCGTGGGATCCGGAGTAGCCGAAGGAGGACCGCCACGGGGCGCCGTGCAGCGCGAACCCCTGGTGGAAGAAGGAGACCCACGGGACATCGGGCGTCTCGTAGTTCGTTCCGTCGGCGTTGTTGCCGCGCATCGTCATCTTTGAGTTCTTGAGGTAGACCTTGAAGGTTCCCACCACGGTGGGCTTCTCCTTCTGGCCGTCGACCATCTTGATCGGGCCCAGCACGGACCTGCCACCGACGTAGGCCGTCATCGTGTGGTTGCTGAGGTTGACGTCCACCCACTTCTCACCTTCGGCTGCGGGGTAGGCGAGCTTCTCGGCGCCGACCGCGACGGTGCGCTGCTTCCAGGTGGCGGCAACCTTGGTGAAGTCGAAGTCGCCTGAGTAGGCCTTGCCCGAGGCCAGGGCGGCGGCTGCGTCCCTGCTCACGACATCGGCGTTGGACACGACACGACCGTCGCGCGCCTGGTCCACCACGCTGAGCACCGTGCCCGCTGCGCTGACGTTGCGCAGGCCCGGGCGGGACTCGATCGTCGCGTCCTTGGCCAGGGACGCAACCCAGGACTGCACCTTCCTGGCATCCAGGCTGGGTGACCCGAGCGAGCCGTCGGCGGTCGGGATACTCACCCACGAGGCACGCAGCCGTGTGGACGGCCTGTGCTTCTGGGAGCCGTCGGAGACGGCAAGCTTTCGCGAGACGAGGGCGTTCGCCTGCGTCGCGACCTTCTCCGCGGACGCCGTCGTCACGCTCGGCTCGGTCTCCACGAAGGTCACGTCAGCGGTGGCGGGAGAGAGCGCTCGGGCGGCAGCCTCGACGACGTCCTGGAAGCTCTCCGGGGCGACGGTGTGGCCCGCGACAGCAGGGGTGACGACGAAGGACTTCTTGTCGGCGTCGAGGGCGACGCTCGCGTTGCGTCCGACCTTGTCGGTTCGCTCCACCAGCTCCGTGGTGACCTGCTCGACCTTCGCAGCGTCGGCGCTGACGGCCGCCGGGACGTCGTGTGAGGAGATCAGCGACGTCGCGTAGGAGGACCACGTCTTGTTGGGCGCGAAGACGGCGTCGAGCGTGGCGTCGACGTCGACCGTGTAGCCGAGGTCGGAGAGGTGGGCGGTCCGGGTGACCCCGTCGGCGTTCACCACCACCGTGACGTCGGCGGCTCGCTCGCGCAGCGCTCCTGCGACGTCGGCGCGGCTCATGCCGGCCACGGACACTCCCGCGATGGCGCTCCCCGGCAGCGCCCGCTCCTGGTAGTGCGTTGCATACGCCACCCCCGCGGCGCCGAGCACCATCGGCACCGTCACGGCAGCCGTGAGCAGCACCCTCTGACGCGTCCCCATCGTGCTGGTCTACCCTCCCGTGGCGGCGGCGCGAACTCCGCGCACAGGCCAATGGTGCCGCATCCCCAGCACAGTTTCCCAAACGCGCGGGTGGGCGCGCCGCCCGGGCGTCTCCGTCGCGCCCCGTCAGGGAGACGGAAACCCTGCTGTCAGCGGGGGGTCT
>JBDTDY010000287.1:0-3338 GCA_039922835.1 Ornithinibacter sp. | reverse complement strand
GCAGCGGCGGGTAGGGGTTCTCGTTGCTGCTGATCTTGTATGCCGTGACGCCCGGTCGCTCCGCTGCAGGGCGTCCGGGGGCGTAGGTGGGGAGGGCGCCGAGTGCGGCCCGCAGGCGGACCGGGGTCTGCGGTGGGGTGGTCGGCTGGCTCTCGTCGCTCATGCGTCCCACTGTAGGGCCGACGCCGCGTGGGCCGACCGGCGTGCGATGCCGGGTGCGCGCGGTCGCTGCGTGACAGAATGCGGCCGTGAAGAACTTCGCCATCCGGGTCCTCGTCGGCGGCATCGCCCTGTGGATCGCCGCATTCCTCGTCAAGGGCGTCGACCTTGCCGAGCAGCAGTCGTCCTGGCCCGAGAAGCTCGTGACGATCCTCCTGGTCGCGCTGCTGTTCGGGCTGATCAACGCGATCGTGCGGCCGATCGCGCTGCTGTTCTCCCTCCCGTTCATCGTGCTCACGCTGGGGTTGTTCATCTTCGTGCTCAACGCATTCATGCTCCAGGTCACCGAGTGGGTGAGCAACTGGCTGGGGCTCTCGTTCGCCATCGACCACTTCTTCTGGAGCGCCATCTGGGCGGCGCTCATCATCACCGTGGTGTCCTGGCCGCTCAACCTCATCCTCAAGGACGACTGAGGCCTCACGACATGCGCGTCCTCGTCTCTGGCGGAGCCGGTTACATCGGCTCCCACACCGTCGTCCAGCTCATCGCATCCGGCCACGACGTCGTCGTCGTCGACTCCTTCGCGAACGCCAAGCCCTCGGTCGTCGGCCGCCTCGAGGCGCTCACCGGCCAGTCGGTCGACGTGCGGTCCTTCGACCTCACCGACCACGACAAGACCGAGCACCTCTTCGCGAACGAGCCCTTTGACGCGGTCATCCACTTCGCCGGCTTCAAGGCGGTCGGCGAGAGCGTCGCCAAGCCGTTGGAGTACTACGAGAACAACCTCGGCTCGACGTTCTCCCTGGTCCGGGCGATGCGCCGCCACGGGGTCTCCACCCTCGTCTTCTCCTCCTCGGCCACCGTCTACGGCGCGGATGCCGCGGTGCCGATGGCCGAGGACCTGCCCACCTCTGCCACCAACCCCTACGGCTGGACCAAGGTCATGCAGGAGCAGGTGCTGCGCGACGTCGCCGCCGCTGACCCGACCTGGCGGATCGCGCTGCTGCGCTACTTCAACCCGGTCGGTGCGCACGCGTCGGGCACCATCGGCGAGGACCCAAGCGACATCCCCAACAACCTGATGCCCTACATCTCCCAGGTCGCGGTGGGCCGCCGCGAGAAGCTCGCGGTGTTCGGCGGCGACTACCCCACACCCGACGGCACCGGAGTGCGGGACTACATCCACGTCGAGGACCTCGCGGCCGGTCACATCGCGGCGCTGCACCGCCTGGGCGTCACCGACGACGCCGTGTCCACGTGGAACCTGGGCACCGGACACGGCACTTCGGTGCTCGAACTGCTGCACGCCTTCGAGCGCGCCTGCGGGCACGAGCTCGCCTACGAGGTCGTCGACCGGCGACCCGGCGACGTCGCCGAGTCCTACGCCGACCCGACGCGTGCCGAGGCCGAGCTGGGTTGGCGGGCGACCCGCACCGTGGACGACATGTGCGTCGACACGTGGCGCTGGCAGAGCCAGAACCCGGACGGCTACCCCGACGCCTGAGGTGCGCCCGGCGTGAGTCATTCCCGCCCACCGCGTGGGGAGGTTCACACCGGCATCCGGCACCTCGCCTCCCTTCCTGCTACGACGCACTGTAGTTTGTAAGGTGTCCCGTGGTGTCGAGGTCCTCGACCTCGGCGCACTCGACCCCACCGCAAGCGAAGGAGTAGCCATGCCTCACTCGACATCCGCCCCCCGACTCGGCGACCTCGAGCGCGCGGTGATGGACCACCTCTGGGCGGCCGCGCAGGAGGGCGGGACGACCTACCCCGGTGCGTCCGTCCGCGACGTGCTCGAGAAGTTCGAGGGGGAGCGCGAGATCGCCTACACCACGGTCATGACCGTGCTCGACCGTCTGTCCAAGAAGGAGCTCGTCACCCGCGAGCGTGACGGGCGGGCGTGGCGCTACCTGCCTGCCGACACCAGGGAGGCGATGACGGCCACCACGATGCGCCGCACCCTGGTCGACATGGACGTCTCGGACCGACAGGCGGCGCTGCTCCACTTCCTCGATGGGGCCAGCAGCGGGGAGATCGAGGACCTGAAGGCGGCCCTGGCCGTGGTCGAGGCCAGAGCGGCGGACGGTGCCGACACCCCGCGCGGGCGGGGAGTTCGCCGGCGCCGCTGAGCGGGTCCGTGCCCACGGGCGCGCCCGCTGGTGCGACCATGGTGCGCGTGATCCCGCTCTCCCTGGTGGCCCTGGCGGCCGTGCTCGCCGGTGTGGCCCCGCGCCTGATGGCGCGCCAGCCACGCTACCGGCGTGCGCCGCGGGCGGCGTTGGTGGCGTGGCAGGCGGTGACCCTCGGCGCGATCGTGGCGGCGCTCGCAGCCGCGCCGGCTGCCTTCGCGCTCTACTCCCGCGATGGGAGCCCATCCCGCCACCTCGCCCTGTTCACGGTCGCGCTCGTCACGACCGGGGGCATCGCGCTGCGGCTGCTCTGGTCCGGGCACCATGTCGGACGCCGACTCCGAACGCTGCGGGCCGAGCACCGCGAGCTCGTCGACATCATCGGCACACCCGATCGTGAGCGGGTCCGGGTGGTTGCCCACCCCACCCCTACGGCCTACTGCATCCCCGGTCGTCACTCGCGGGTCGTGCTCTCCCAGGGGGTGCTCGACGCGCTCCCGTCCGAGCAGCTCGATGCCGTGATCGCGCACGAGGACGCGCACCTTCGGGCCCGCCACGACCTGCTCGTGGAGTTCTTCACCGTGGTGCACTCGGCGGTGCCGGGGGTGCTCCGCTCGGAGGAG
This sequence comes from Ornithinibacter sp., assembly GCA_039922835.1. Classification (GTDB taxonomy): domain Bacteria; phylum Actinomycetota; class Actinomycetes; order Actinomycetales; family Dermatophilaceae; genus Fodinibacter. The sequence goes on along the minus strand of JBDTDY010000287.1, from coordinate 427 downwards.
GCACTCGTCGAGGTGCGCCTGCTCGTGGAGGCGTTGGCCGACCGGGCAGCCGTGCGCGCGGCCGGTGAGGTGGCGACCGCGCGGGCGCTGTTGAGCCTCGCGCAGAGCCGCACCCCAGAGGCGGCTCTCGGCGCCGGAACCACTGCTCCGACGAGGCTGCGACTGCTCGCCGACGGACCCCCCCCGATGGGGATCTCCGTCGTGGCCTACACGTATGCAGCGGGCGCCTGCCTCGTGCCGGTGGCGCTGGCAGCCGCGGCCTGGCGCTGAGGCGGGGGCGCGACGGCCGGAAGGGTGTGCCTGCTGGAAGGTGCGGTTCGGTCAGCTGCCAGACGTGGGCGGGGTCGCCCAGCTCGGTGGCGGCAGTGGCGGCGTGGACCCGGGAGCAGCCCCCGGCGCCTCCTGGTGCGGGGCTGGCGGCTGCTGC
>JBDTDY010000286.1:0-2692 GCA_039922835.1 Ornithinibacter sp. | reverse complement strand
CCCTCACCCGGCCGATCCTCGACTCGGTGCTCGACATGCTCTCCGGGAAGTACCCCAGTGATGAGTTCGCCGAGCTGCGCGCTCGCATCACCTGGGACCGGCTCTCCGACACCCTCGCCGGCCGGCGCGGGGCCCAGCGCCTGGCCGTCACCTCCGGCGGCACCATCCCCGACCGAGGGATGTATGCCGTGTTCCTGGCCACGGGCGAGGGGCCGGGTCGACGCGTCGGTGAGCTCGACGAGGAGATGGTCTACGAGTCCCGCGTGGGTGACCTGTTCACCCTCGGCACGAGCACCTGGCGCATCGAGGACATCACCCACGACCGGGTGCTGGTCACCCCGGCGCCGGGCCTGCCGGGGCGGCTGCCGTTCTGGAAGGGGGACGCGCTGGGTCGGCCGGCCGAGCTGGGTCGGGCGGTAGGCGCCTTCGTGCGTGAGGTCGAGGGGCTCCCCGATGCCGACGCCAAGGCACGGGTCGCGGCGGCCGGGCTCGATGACTGGGCGAGCGACAACCTCCTGGGCTACCTGCGCGAACAGCGCGAGGCCACCGGTCACGTGCCCGACGACCGCACCATCGTCGTCGAGCGGTTCCGCGACGAGCTCGGCGACTGGCGAGTCGCCATCCACTCCCCCTTCGGTGCTCAGGTCCACGCACCCTGGGCGCTCGCCGTGAGCGCCCGCATGCGCGACCGCTTCGGCGTCGACGTGCAGGCGATGCACGGCGACGACGGCATCGTGCTGCGCCTTCCCGACATCGAGCTCGACGAGGTCGACGGCGTGCGTGAGCGTGGAGTCGGCCGAGAGCTGCTCGACCTCGTCACCCTCGACCCCGACGACGTCAGGGCCCTGGTCACCGAGGAGATCGGCGGATCGGCCCTGTTCGCGGCACGTTTCCGCGAGTGCGCGGCCCGCGCGCTGCTGCTGCCGCGGCGCCGACCCGATCGGCGCCAGCCGCTGTGGCAGCAGCGCCAGCGCGCCAGCCAGCTGCTCGAGGTCGCCAGCCAGTACCCGTCGTTCCCGATCGTCCTCGAGGCGGTGCGTGAGTGCGTGCAGGACGTCTTCGACGTGCCGGGGCTGGTGACCCTGATGCGCGACATCGGCTCGCGCGCGGTCACGGTGGTCGACGTCGAGAGCACCACGCCCTCGCCCTTCGCGAAGTCCCTCCTCTTCGGCTACGTCGCGCAGTTCCTCTACGAGGGTGACTCACCGTTGGCCGAGAAGCGTGCCGCTGCCCTGGCCCTGGACCCCTCGCTCCTCGCAGAGCTGCTCGGCACCTCCGAGGGACTCGCCCTGCGCGACCTGCTCGACGCCGAGCAGATCGCCCGCACCGAGTCCGAGCTCCAACGGCTCACCCCCGAGCGGGCGGCGCGCGATGCCGACGACGTGCTCGACCTGTTGCGCACGATGGGGCCCCTCGGCGCGGCCGCCGTGTTGCTCAGGTGCCGCGAGGGCACCACCGGGGCAGACGTCGACACCTGGCTGGAGGGTCTTCAGGGCACCCGTCAGGTGATCCCGGTGCGGGTGGCCGGTGAGGACCGCTGGGCCGCGATCGAGGACGCCTCCCGGCTGCGCGACGCGCTCGGCACCTCGCTGCCCCCGGGCGTGCCCCAGACGTTCCTGGAGCCGGTCACCGACCCGCTCGGCGACCTCGTCGCGCGCTATGCCCGCACCCACGTGCCCTTCCCCGCGAGCGAGGTCGCGCACTTCTACGGCCTCGGCGCCGCCGTCGCCCAGACCGCCCTGACCCGGTTGGTGTCCTCGGGCCGGCTCGTCGAGGGCGAGCTGCTGCCCACCGGTGGCGGAACGAGGGAGTTCTGCGACGCCGAGGTGCTGCGCATGCTGCGGCGTCGCTCGCTCGCGGCCCTGCGCGCCGAGGTCGAGCCGGTGCTGCCGGTCGAGCTCGCCCGCTTCGTGCAGGCCTGGCAGGGTGTGGGTGGCCGGTTGCGCGGTCGCGACGGCCTGCTCCGGGCGGTGGAACAGCTCAGTGGAGCGGTGCTCCCCGCGAGCGCCATCGAGAGCCTCGTGCTGCCCGCCAGGGTGGCCGACTACTCCTCCGGCCTGCTCGACGAGCTGATGGCCAGCGGGGAGGTGCTGTGGTGCGGGCACGGCTCGTTGCCCGGCGACGACGGCTGGGTGTCCCTGCACCTCGCCGACTCCGCGCACCTCACCCTGCCCGGTCCCGACCCCGAGCGCGTGCCCACTCCCGACGGCCTCGCGGTGCTCGATGCGCTCACCGGCGGCGGTGCCCACTTCTTCCGCACGCTCTCCGACCAGGTCGGGTCCACCGACGACGAGGCGCTGACCACCACCGTGTGGGACCTCGCCTGGGCCGGGCGCGTCACCGGAGACACCTTCGCACCGGTGCGGGCCCTGCTCGCCGGTGGTCGCACCGCCCACCGGAAGTCGACTCCGGGCCCGCGGCGCAGCAGGTATGCCGGTCGCCGGGGTCCGCTCGGCGGCCTCGGCACCGCACCGGCCCGGCCCTCGCTGCCGAGCCGCACCGGCCCGCCGCGGGTCACCGGCCGGTGGTCGCTGCTGCCACCGGTCGACCTCGACCCGACGCTGCGCGCCTACGCCACGGCCGAGCTCCTCCTGGACCGGCACGGCATCCTGACCCGCGGAGCCACCGCCGCCGAGGACGTCCCCGGCGGTTTTGCCGCGATCTACCGGGTGCTCAGCCGGGCCGAGGAGGC
>JBDTDY010000285.1:0-4333 GCA_039922835.1 Ornithinibacter sp. | reverse complement strand
GGGAGGAATCCGGGAGGAAGTCCGGGACGACCTCCAGGGAGTGCCGCGAGGAGGGTATGCCGTGGCCGTGACAGACGCCGCGGGGGCGGACGGCAGGCAGTATGTCGTGATCGTCGCCGTCGCGACCCGGGTCGAGGCCAGCGTGCTCGCCCGGTCTGCGGAGTTCGCCCTGATCGCGGCGCTGGGTCTGGCCGCGGTGCTCGGCGCCCTGACGACGTTCGCCGTGAGCCAGGCGCTGCGACCGGTGGAGCGGATGCGCCACCAGGTCGAGGCGGTGGCGGCCTCGCACCCCGGTCCGGCGATCGACGTGCCGCCGGGGCGCGATGAGCTGGCCAAGCTCGGCGAGACGATGAACCGGATGCTGGAGCGGGTGCGCCGAGCGGACGCCGACCGCCGTGCGTTCGTGGCGGATGCCGGCCACGAGCTGCGGAGCCCGCTCGCCACGATCAGGGTGCTCCTGGACCGACTGGGTGAGAACCGCACCGACACCGATCGAACGCGGATCGCGGCGAGCGCCTCACACGAGGTGGACCGGTTGTCGGTGCTGGTGGACGACCTGCTCGCGCTCGCCTCCGCCGATGAGGGGGCGATGCAGCTGCGCGAGGACGACGTGGACCTCGATGACGTCGTGCTGGCGGAGGTCGCGGTCGTGCGCCTGCGCACCACCCCCGTCGCGGTCACGGTCCACCCGGTGCGGATTCGCGGTGACGAGGGGCGCCTGGGTCGGGTGGTGCGCAACCTGTTGGAGAATGCCGAGCGCCACACCGACGGGCGGATCAGGGTCACCCTGGACGCGAGGCGCGACCACGCGATCCTCACCGTCGACAACGACGGCCCGCTCATCGCGGTGGGGGAACGGGAGCGCGTCTTCCAGCGCTTCGTGCGGCTGGACGACTCACGTACCCGGGACACGGGGGGCACCGGTCTCGGGCTGGCCATCGTGGCCGACATCGTGGGCGCGCACGGAGGCACCGTGACCGCGGGGGAGTCGCCCGAGGGCTGGTGCCGCTTCGTCGTCACCCTGCCGCTGCGTCGTTGACCCGGCGCTGCTCAGACGGTCGGGTTGAGCCGGTAGCCCACTCCCCGCACGGTCTCCAGGGACTTGACCTTGAACGGGGCGTCGATCTTCCGGCGGAGGTAGCCGATGTAGACCTCGACGACGTTGTCGGCTCCGGGGTAGTCCGAGTCCCAGACGTTCTGCAGGATCTCGGTCTTGCTCTGGACCTGCCCCGCGCGGCGCATCAGGTGGTGCAGCAGGGCGTACTCCCTCGCGGTGAGCCGGATCTCCCTCCCCTCACGGGTGACGCTGCGGGTCGTGGGATCCAGGCTGAGACCACCCACGGCGAGGGCCACCGGCCGCTCAGGCGCCGCCCGACGGGCGAGGGCCTGGAGGCGTGCGAGCAGCACGGGCGTGCTGAAGGGTTTGGTGACGTAGTCATCAGCACCGAGCTCGAACGCATCGGTCTGGTCGTAGTCCCCGTCCTTGGCGGTCAGCATCATCACCGGGACCCAGACACCTCCCGCCCGCAGGTGCTTGAGCACGTCATAGCCGTTGAGCCGGGGCAGCATGATGTCGAGCACGATGATGTCGTAACCACCGGCCAGGCCCATCTGCAGGCCGTCCTGTCCGTCGGCGGCGTGGTCGACGACCCAGCCCTCCTCGCGCAGCGTCTCGCGCAGGGCTGCCGCCAAGGACCGCTCGTCCTCGACCAGCAGCAGTCTCACGAGTGGCCTCCGGTCTGGCGCGGTGACAACGGACTCCCTCAGGTTACCCACAGTTCTCTGGAGTTCGCCGATCGGCATGCGCGGCGGTGTGTGATCCAGATCGTCACCCCGTCCCTCGACAACGGATTCCGTGGTGTTCAGGAGCCTCCATCACGAATATGATCTGTCCATGATCGAGCAGAAGCGGATCCTCGCGACGTCCATCCCCGGCCCGGCGAGCCAGGCGCTCCAGGAGCGGAAGGTCGCCGCCGTCTCCTCCGGGGTCAGCACGGGCCTGCCGGTCTATGTCGTCGAGGGCTCGGGGGGCATCGTGCGTGACGCCGACGGCAACCAGCTCATCGACTTCGGCTCCGGGATCGCCGTGACGAGCGTGGGCAACGGCAACCAGCGGGTCGTCGACGCGGTGACCGAGCAGATCCGCCGGTTCACGCACACCTGTTTCATGGTCACGCCCTACGACCTCTACGTCGAGGTGTGCGAGAAGCTCAACGAGCTCACGCCGGGGGAGCACGAGAAGCGGTCCGCTCTCTTCAACTCCGGCGCCGAGGCCGTCGAGAACGCCGTGAAGATCGCCCGCCACGCCACCGGCCGCAGCGCCGTCGTCGCGTTCGACCACGGCTACCACGGACGCACCAACCTCACGATGGGCCTGACGTCGAAGAACATGCCCTACAAGGACGGCTTCGGGCCCTTCGCCAGCGAGCTCTACCGGGTGCCGATGGCCTACCCCTACCGCTGGCCCGGCGGTCCGGAGGCCTGCGCCACCGATGCGCTGCGCACCGTCACCGACCAGATCCATTCCCAGGTCGGTGAGAACAACTGTGCCGCAGTCATCATCGAGCCGATCCAGGGCGAGGGTGGCTTCATCGTGCCGCCCGACGGGTTCCTCCCGGGCCTCGCGGACTGGTGCCGCGAGCACGGCATCCTGCTCGTCGCCGATGAGGTGCAGTCCGGCTTCTGCCGCACCGGGGACTGGTTCGCCTGTGACCACGAGGGCGTCGTGCCCGACCTCATCACCACCGCCAAGGGGATCGCCGGTGGCATGCCGCTGGCCGCCGTCACCGGGCGGGCCGAGCTGATGGACAGCGTCCACGCGGGTGGCCTGGGCGGCACCTACGGGGGCAACCCGGTGGCGTGTGCGGCTGCCCTCGCGTCGATCGCCACGATGGAGGAGGACGGCCTCGCGCAGCGGGCCCGAGAGATCGGTGACGTGCTCACCGACCGGCTCACGCTCCTCGCGGACAAGTTCGAGGAGATCGGGGAGGTGCGCGGCCGCGGGGCCATGATCGCGATGGAGCTCGTCGAGGACCCCCACACCAAGACCCCTGCAGCCGCGTTGGCCGCGGCCGTCAACAAGGGCTGCCACCAGCGGGGCCTGATCACCCTCACCTGCGGCACCTACGGCAACGTGTTCCGCTTCCTGCCGCCGCTCTCCATCTCCGACGGCCTGCTGCACGAGGGCCTGGACGTGCTCGAGGAGTCCTTCACCGCCGCGTTGTCGTGACCGTGGTGCCGCACTCGGCCGGCCACCTCGACCTGTCGGGCGTCGTTGCCGTGGTCACGGGCGCGGGTTCGCCGACCGGGATCGGGATGGCCAGTGCCCGGCTCCTCGCCTCGTGCGGGGCGGCCGTGGTGCTGGGAGCCACGACCGGCCGGGTCGGTGACCGCGTCGCCGAACTGAGGGATGCCGGCCACCGCGCTGCCGGGGTGGTGGCCGACCTGACCACTCCAGATGGGGCGCAGCGCGTCGTCACGGCGGCCCTCGACCTCGGTGGGGCACTCGACGTGCTGGTCAACAACGCCGGGATGGTGAGCGTGGCCGGCGGTGGTGACTACCTCGAGGGCGACCTGCTCGGCACGCCGCCGCCGCGCTGGGAGGCGTCGATCGCGCGCAACCTCGACACGGCATACCTCGTCACCCGGGCGGCCCTGCCCCACCTGCGGGCGAGCGGGCGGGGCAGGGTGGTCATGGTCTCGTCGGTGACCGGTGCGGTGATGGCGATGCGGGGTGAGGTGGCGTATGCCGCGGCCAAGGCCGGGCTCGTCGGCCTGGCGCGGGCGCTGGCCGTCGACGAGGCAGGGCACGGGGTGACCGTCAACGTGGTCGCCCCCGGCTGGATCGAGACGGGGTCGCAGACCGGGTACGAGGAGCGTGAGGGCCGCCTGACTCCCGTCGGCCGGTCGGGGACGCCTGATGAGGTGGCGGCCGCGGTGGTGTTCCTCGCGTCTGCCGGAGCCGCCTACGTCACCGGGCAGGTGCTGGTCGTCGATGGCGGGAACTCGGTCTCGGAGCAGCGCGCTCCTGGACTCTGACGGCGCGTGGACTCCGACGGCTCGCGGACTCCGACGGCTCCTAGACTCTGACGGTGACCGGCAGCCAGCTCCGACGACAGGTGCACAACATCGGTCGTCGACGCGCGTGGACGATCTGGGCCGTTGCCCTGTCGGTCTACGTGCTCGCGGTGTTCCACCGCACCTCGCTCGGGGTCGCCGGGCTGCTCGCGGCCGAGCGGTTCCACATCACCGCAGCCCAGCTCGCCACCTTCACCGTGGTGCAGCTCTCGGTCTACGCCGCGATGCAGATTCCCGTCGGCGTGCTGCTCGACCG
>JBDTDY010000284.1:0-4535 GCA_039922835.1 Ornithinibacter sp. | reverse complement strand
GATAAGGGTGTTGCCGAGGTCACGCAGCCGCGTCAACGTCTCGATGAGTCGGTGGTTGTCGCGCTGATGCAACCCGATCGACGGCTCGTCGAGCACGACGAGGACACCATCGCCGCTGCCGACTGGGTCGTCGACATCGGCCCCGGCGCCGGCGAGCACGGTGGCCGGGTCGTGCACTCCGGCACGGTCGCCGACCTGCTGACCCACCCCGACTCGCTCACAGGCAAGTACCTCTCGGGTCGCAGGGAGATCCCCACCCCCGCGGTGCGGCGCCCTCGCGAGAAGGGCAGGGAGATCACCGTCGTCGGGGCCAACGAGCACAACCTCGAGGGTGTCACCGTCTCCTTCCCGCTCGGCACCCTCACCGCAGTCACCGGCGTGTCGGGGTCGGGCAAGTCCACCCTGGTCAACGACATCCTCTACAACGTCCTCGCCAACAAGCTCAACGGCGCGCGCCACGTGCCGGGTCGGCACAAGACCGTCAAGGGGCTCGAGCACCTCGACAAGGTCGTGCACGTCGACCAGAGCCCGATCGGGCGCACCCCGCGCTCCAACGCGGCCACCTACACCGGCGTCTTCGACCACGTCCGCAAGCTCTTCGCCACGACGACCGAGGCGAAGATCCGGGGCTACCAGCCGGGCCGCTTCTCCTTCAACGTCAAGGGCGGCCGCTGTGACGCCTGCTCCGGCGACGGCACCATCAAGATCGAGATGAACTTCCTGCCCGACGTCTACGTCCCCTGCGAGGTCTGCCACGGGGCGCGCTACAACCGCGAGACCCTCGAGGTGCACTTCAAGGGCAAGACCATTGCCGACGTGCTCGACATGCCGATCGAGGAGGCCGCCGACTTCTTCTCCGCGGTTCCCGCCATCGCGCGCCACATGAAGACCCTCAACGAGGTCGGCCTGGGCTACGTGCGACTCGGACAGCCGGCTCCGACGCTCTCCGGTGGCGAGGCCCAACGCGTCAAACTCGCCTCCGAGCTGCAGAAGCGGTCGACCGGTCGCACCATCTACGTGCTCGACGAGCCGACGACAGGTCTGCACTTCGAGGACATCCGCAAGCTGCTCGGCGTGCTCCAGGGCCTGGTCGACAAGGGCAACACGGTGATCGTCATCGAGCACAACCTCGACGTCATCAAGAATGCCGACTGGGTCGTCGACCTCGGGCCCGAGGGCGGCAGCGGGGGAGGCCTGGTGATCGCGGAGGGCACCCCGGAGCAGGTGGCGAAGAACGCGGCCTCGCACACGGGCCGGTTCCTCGCACCCGTCCTGGCCAAGACGGCTCGCACCACCGCGGCGAAGCCCGCCCGCGCGAGCCGCGCGACCGCACCGGCGCCGAGGACCGCCACGACGAAGACGGCGGCGTCGAAGACGGCTGCTGCGCGGAAGCCGGCCGCGAAGAAGGCGACGTCGCGCAAGGTGACCAGCCGCTGAACGCGAGCGACCCCGGATGCCGTGTGCCGGCATCAGGGGTCGTCCTCGCCCACGCTGCGCGTGGGACCCGGCCGAGGTCAGTCCTCGCCGAGGTAGGCCTTGCGCACGTCGTCGCTCTCGAGGAGCTCCTTGCCGGTGCCGGAGAGGACGATCGAACCGACCTCGAGCACGTAGCCCTTGGTTGCACGCTTCAGTGCTGCCTGCGCGTTCTGCTCCACGAGCAGGATGGTGGTGCCTTGCTGCTGGAGCGTGGTCACGGTCGTCATGATCCGCTTCATCATCAGCGGTGACAGGCCCATCGACGGCTCGTCGAGCATGAGCAGCTTGGGGCGGCTCATCATCGCGCGGCCCATCGCGAGCATCTGCTGCTCGCCACCGGAGAACGTGCCTGCGGGCTGCTTGCTGCGCTCCTCGAGGATGGGGAAGAGCTGGTAGGCCGCCTCGAGATCGCTCTGGATCTCCTTGTCCTTGCGGTTGAACGCCCCGAGCAACAGGTTCTCCTCGACGGTGAGCCTGGGGAAGATCCGCCGACCCTCGGGGGAGTGGGCCAGCCCGAGCTGGACGATCTCGTGGGCCGGCACGGTGGTGAGGTCGATGCCGTTGAAGGTGATCGACCCGCTCACCGGGCGGAGCAGCCCGGAGATGGTGCGCAGGGTCGTCGTCTTGCCGGCACCGTTGGTGCCGATGAGCGAGACGACGTCGCCCTCGTTGACATCGAAGCTGATGCCCTTGACGGCCTTGATCTTGCCGTAGGACACCACGAGGTCCTTGATCTCGAGCATCGCGCTCATGCGCTCTCCTCCTCGTCCTCGTCGTCGCCGCCGATGTAGGCCTCGATGACCCGCGGGTCGGACTGCACCTCTCCCGGCGTGCCCTCCACGAGGAGGGAGCCGCGCACGAGGCAGAGCACGCGGTCGCAGAGGTTGAAGATGAAGCGCATGTCGTGCTCGATGACGACGACCGCCATTCCGCTCTCCCTGATCTTGAAGATCAGGTGCATCGTCTCCTCGGTCTCCTTGGGGTTCATTCCGGCGGTGGGCTCGTCGAGCAGCACGATCTGCGGGTCGGTGGCCAGGGCCCGGGCGATCTCGAGGCGTCGCTGGTCACCGTAGGGGAGGTTGCGAGCGAGGATCTCGCTCGACTTCCCGAGCCCGACGTAGTCGAGCAGCTCCTGGGACCTGGTGCGGGTCGCTTCCTCCTCACGCCTGAACTTCGGGCCGCGCAGGATCGAGGTGAGTGCCATCGAGGAGGTGCGGCAGTAGCGCCCCACCATGACGTTCTCGAGCGCCGTCATGTTGTTGAAGAGCCGGATGTTCTGGAAGGTGCGCGCCATGCCGGCACGCACCACCTTCAGCGGCTTCGGCGGCAGCTTCTCGCCGCCGAGCATGACGGTGCCCGTCGTCGGGATGTACATCCCCGTGAGGCAGTTGAAGAAGGTCGTCTTCCCGGCGCCGTTGGGCCCGATCAGCCCGACGATCTCGCCGTCATGCACCTGCATGCTCACGTCGTCGACAGCGGTCAGGCCACCGAAGCGCATCGTGACGTTGCTCGCCTCGAGGACGACGGTGGTCCCGACCTGGTGCTTGGCTGCCTGCGGCTCGGTGACAGTCACTTGACTTCCTCCAGATGCTCGTCCTGTATGAGTTCGACGAGTTCCTCGTCGTCCTCGTGGAACTCCAACTGGCGCCGCTTGTTCGGCACCAGCCCCTCCGGGCGGAAGCGCATCATCAGCACCAGCAGCAGCCCGAAGGACATCAGCCGGTACTCGTTGACCTCGCGCAGCTTCTCGGGGAGCAACTTCAGGATCGTCGCACCGACGAGCACCCCGACCACCGTGCCCATGCCGCCGAGCACCACGGCCGAGAGCAGGAACGCGGACTCCAGGAAGATGTACTGGTCGGGGCTGACCGAGGTGTCCATGTGCGCCTTGATCGTTCCCGCGAAGCCAGCCAGGAAGGCCCCGACAGCGAACGCCAGGATCTTCAGTCCGAAGACGTTGACGCCCATCGCCTCGGCGGCGCGCTCGTCCTCACGGATGGCGACCCACCCGCGACCGATCCGGCTGTCGTTGAGCCGGACGAAGACGAGGATCACGAAGGCGATGAGCACCAGCAGCAGGAAGTAGTAGTTGCTGAACCGGCCCAGGGGGATGCCAGCCAACGTGTGGGTGGACCCGAAGTCGAACCCGAAGAAGTTCAGGTCAGGGATGCCGGGGATGCCGTTGGGGCCGTTGGTGAGGTCCGGACCGTTGTTCCCGTCGAGGTTGAACATCGCGAGCCGGAAGATCTCACCGAAACCCAGGGTGACGATGGCGAGGTAGTCGCCGGAGACCCGCAGTGTCGGTGAGCCGATGATCAGGCCGAACGTAGCGGCCACGCAGGCTCCGATGAGCATCACGACGAGGAACGGCGGCTTCCACCCGACCGTGGCGAACGCCGATTGCGAGAGCATCGCGCCGACGTAGGCACCGGTGCCGAGGAAGGCGATGTAGCCGAGGTCGAGCAGGCCGGCGAGGCCCACGACGATGTTCAGTCCGAGCGCGGTGGCCGCGAAGATGAGGATCTGCGCAGCAATCGACATGTTGGCGTCGGAGCCGTTCTGGGTGAACGGGAAGAGGAACGCGACCAGGAAGGCGGCGAGCATCAGGGGGCGCCGGTTGTTCGCACCGATGAACCCGAGGTAGCCGCCGAGACCGCTTGCCAGGAGCGCGCCTGCGATACCGATCACCGCCACCAGGAAGAGCGCGAACGTGGTGCCGTCGCCGATGTTCAGCGCGTAGGCCACGACGAAGAGCAGGACCGCCATCATCACGACGATGATGATGATCTCCAGGTTCGAGGAGAGCCGTGGCCAGGTGCGCACGTTGATGTCGGGGCGGGTGGCGACCAGTCCTGCGGCGGTTACCAGGAAGGCCCCGACGAGAGCCACGTAGATGCCCTCGTTGGCATTGACGAGCCCACCCGTCTGGACGGCGATGGCCAGGGTCGTCCCGATCGTGAACACGAGCGAGGTGAGGCCGAGGAACTGCAACCCTCTTCCCGGGTTGAGCCATCCCGGGGTGCGCACCACGAGCAGCCCGAGGAGTACCGCGACAAGAC
>JBDTDY010000283.1:0-9951 GCA_039922835.1 Ornithinibacter sp. | reverse complement strand
GTCGGCGAGCTGGATGCCCTCTGCGACGAGCTGGCCGCCGTGCGAGCCCAGGCGCGCGAGGTCGCGGAGGCTCGGGGGGCCGGCTCCCGAGCAGCCACGAGCCTGGACGCGGCGAGGCGCGAGCTCGGGTCGGCTGACGGGTGGTCCGCCTACGACACGTGGTTCGGCGGGGGGCTGATCTCCTCCTCGCTCAAGCACGGCCGCATCGACGAGGCCGGGCGGCGGATCGAGCAGGCGCAGCAGGCCCTGGCCGACTTCGCCCGCGAGCTCGCCGACGTGCAGCAGGTGAGTGCACTGCGGGCGGACCTCGGCATCACGCCGATGACACGCACCTTCGACGTGTGGTTCGACAACATCTTCAGCGACCTGTCCGTGCGACGGAGCATCAAGGAGAGCATCGCCCGGGTCGACCGGGTGAGCGTCTCGGTGCGCACCGCGCTGGAGGTGACGGCGCTCCGTGCGGCAGAGCTGTCCGTTCGGGAGGCGGACCTGCTCGCCCGTCGGAACGAGGTGCTCAGCCGCCGAGGTTGATCGGCTTGACGATGTCGGCGTAGATGAGCAGCAGCGACATGCCGAGCAGCACCACCGAGACCGAGTAGGCCACCGGCAACGCCTTCGCGACGTCGACGTAGCCGGGGTCCGGGCGTCCGCGCAGCCGGGCCACCTGACGCTTCAGGCCCTCCCACAGCGCGCCCGCGACGTGTCCGCCGTCGAGCGGCAGCAGCGGGATGAGGTTGAAGAGGAACAGCATGATGTTCAGCGTCGCGAGGAGCCCGACGAGGAAGAAGAACTTGTCGACGGGCGACTTTCCGATGAGCGCGTCGTACTTGCCGGTGCTCGCCTCGCCCGCGACGCGCCCGACACCCACGACGGACATCGGGCTGTCGACCGAACGGGCGGCCCCGCCGAACGCGGCATCCCACACCCCCGCCATCCGCTGGGGGACGTAGACGAGCGCCTGAGCGGTGCGGCTCACGCCGGACCAGAGGATCGCGGGGACAGCCGTGAGCGACTGCCGCTCGTAGGCCAGGGGCACGGTCGTGCGCACTCCGAGGAACCCGGCCTGGGTCGTCTGCACGGAGCCGTCGGGCCCGGTGACCGGGAGACCATCGGCATCCAGGACCGGCACCACGTTGCTGATCGGGGTGGCACTCAGGGTCAACCGCTTGCCGTCGCGCTCGACGAGGAGGGTGACGGGCTGGTCCACCCGGGGCCGGATGACCGTGCCGACATCACGGTTGTCGGTCATGCTCACGCCGTCGATGGAGACGATCTCGTCACCGGGGCGCAGGCCAGCCGCCAGCGCCGGGGTGGGTGCCTTGCCGACGCAGTCCGTGGTGGTGTCGGCCACGGTCGCGGGGACCACGCACTGCGAGACGCTCGCGACGAGCGCACCCGGCTGCGGGGTCTGGAGACCGTGGGCGGTGACGACGAACGTCAGCAGGACCACGCCGATGAGCAGGTTGACGAAGGGCCCGCCCATCATGATCGTGACCTTCTTGGGCACCGACAGCCGGTAGAAGACGCGGTCCTCGTCGCCGGGACGCACCTCCTCCATGCTGGCTGCTCGCGCCTCGTCCATGAGTTGGCTGAACCGTCCCGTGCTGGAGGCCCGCACCATGCCCGGGGCGTCACCACGCCGCGGGGGGAACATGCCGATCATCCGGATGTAGCCGCCGAGGGGGATCGCCTTGACGCCGTATTCGGTCTCGCCGCGTCGCCGGGACCACATCGTCGGGCCGAAACCGACCATGTACTGGGTGACGCGCACCCCGAACCGCTTGGCGGGGAGCAGGTGGCCGACCTCGTGCAGCGCGATGGACAGCGCGACGCCGGTGGCCATGAACAGCACACCGAGCACGAAGGCGAGGATCCCCATGCCCCCAAGGGTACGTCCGGGGACCGGGGGATCAGGACCTCGGCCGGATCGCGTCCCTTCCCGCGAACCCCGGCGGCCTCACGGCATCCGTGCAGTGGCCTCTCCTCGGGCCCACGAGTCGGCTGCCAGCACGCCCTCGATGCTGCTGGCGTCGCCGGGCGCGGCGGCGTGCGCCTCGACGACCCGGGCGATGGTGTCGACGATGTCGGTGAAGGCGATCCGGCCGTCGTGGAAGGCGTCGACGCACACCTCGTTGGCGGCGTTGTAGACCGCCGGGAAGGTGGCGCCCTGCTCGCCCACCTGACGGGCGAGGCGCACGGCCGGGAAGGCGTCGTCGTCGAGCGGGTGAAAATCCCAGCTCTGCGGAACCGACCAGTCGCACGGCTCGTCGACGTCTGCGAGGCGCTCGGGCCAGGACAGCCCGAGCGCGATCGGCACGAGCATCCGCGGCGGACCCATCTGGGCGATGGTCGACCCGTCGTGGAACTCCACCATCGAGTGGATCTGCTGCTGCGGGTGCACGACCACGTCGATGCGGGAGAACGGGATGTCGAAGAGCAGGTGCGCCTCGATGACCTCCAGCCCCTTGTTGACCAGCGTCGCGGAGTTGGTGGTGATGACCCGACCCATCGAGAAGTTCGGGTGGGCCAGGGCCTGCTCGGGCGTGACGGCGGCCAGCGACGCGCGGGTGCGACCTCGGAAGGGCCCACCGCTGGCGGTCACGACGAGCCGGCGCACCTCCTGCGACCGCCCGCCACGCAGCGCCTGCGCGATCGCGGAGTGCTCGGAGTCGACGGGCACGATCTGCCCCGGCGCAGCGGCAGCGCGCACCAGGTCCCCGCCGACGATGAGCGACTCCTTGTTGGCCAGCGCGAGGGTCGACCCGGCGGCCAGCGCCGCGAGGGTGGGACGCAGGCCGATCGACCCGGTGACCCCGTTGAGCACGACGTCGGCGCCGACACCGGCAGCCACGGTGGCCGCGTCCTCCCCGACCACCACCTCCGGTGCGTATGCCGGTCGGCCGGCCTTCGCGGCATACCGGGCGATCGCTGTGCGCAGCTGCTCCACGTCGCCACGGGCGGCGCCGACCAGGGGCACGTCGAACGTCACCGCCTGCTCGGCGAGGAGGTCGAGGTTGCCACCGGCGGTGAGCGCGACGACGGTGAAGCGCCCCTCGTTGCGGGCGATGACGTCCAGGGCCTGGGTGCCGATGGAGCCGGTGGAGCCGAGCAGGGCGACGGTGCGGGGGGTCACGGCATCCATTGTCAGCGGTCCACCACGGTGATGTGAAACCGCGGGTGGGCGAGCGCGACCTCTCCGAGGACTCCCTGCAGCGCGGCGAGCGCGAACGGGTCCTCTGCCCCGAGGGCCGCGACCCCGTCGACGACGAGTTCCCACTCTGTCTCGGCGTGGCGGGCCAGGTGGTGCAGGCAGTCGGCCAGGGCGTCGAGGTTACCCCCGAACCAGGCCGGGAAGTCCAGCGAGGCGGCGAACTCGGCGAGGGTCGCGGACTTGGTGTCGTGCGCCCGCACGAGGTGCACCTCACGGCCCTCGGACTCGGCATCGGCGATGATGCCGTCGACGTCCGCGCGGGCACCCACGTAGCGGATCATCGCCCCTCCTCGATCTGCCGGAACGACCCGTAGTGGTCGGTGGTCCAGTAGAGGTCGCCGTCGGCTCCCGCGATGATGCGCCGGGGGCCCCGGTCTCCCTCACCCGGGGTCTTCACCGTGTATTCACGGTAGTAGCGGCTCGACTGGCGCGGCAGGAGCCGCTCGCGGTTGCCGAACGTGCCGTCGTCGGCCTCGTAGGGGTAGGGGCCGCCGGCTCGGATGAGCGAGAGCGTGGTGTGCGCCTGCTTCGGTAGGGCGCTCTCGGCCACCCGTGGGAGGCCGGAGTCAGGTGTGGGTCCTGCTGCTGCGGGCTGGCCCTGCGCCGTGCTCGAACCCGCGGTGCCCGGACCCGACCCCGTCAGCAGGTCGCCCCTGGAGGTCAGCCCCCACAGGAGCAGTGCGACCCCGAGCGCGAGCGCCAGGAGGCCCCACGTGCCGAGGCGGGTCCGCGATCGCTGCGTCATCGGGCCATTGTGTCCTCGCCCCCCACGCGCTTCCCTCACTTCGTCTGTCAGAGTGCGGTGACACACCGTCGGAACCGGCGTGTCGCGACACTCTGACAGACGAAGTCGGGGAGGTCGGGGAGGCTCAGGTGGTGAAGACGCGCTCCTCGATGAGTCGCTCGGTGACGATCTGCACCTGAGGGTGGAAGCGCCCGTGCTCGAAGTCCTTCTGCATCTCGAGCTCGACCTGCCCCAGGCCGTGCCGGTTCTTCTCGACCGTTACCACGGCCCACCGGCGGAACGCCTTGGCGCTGCCGAGGTCGTAGACCAGGTGTTCCCGGGAGACGATCTGCTCCTTGCTCGAGAGGATCATCACCATGTCGGCCTCGTAGGCGAGGGCCGAGGAGCCGCGCAGGTCGCGGGTGCGCATCCGGTGGCCGGCGCCCAGGCTCTCGCGGTCGGCCGCGGAGATGCACATGATGGGGCACTCCAGCTCGAGCGCGAGGTCCTTGAGGGTCTCGGTGACGATGGTCACCCGCGAGACTTCGTCACCGGTGTGGTCCTCCAGGGGGATCTTCTGGAGGTAGTCCACCAGCACCAACGGCGCCTCACCCGTCTCGGCGATGATCGTCGAGACGATGGTCGCGATCTCGAGCGGGGTTGTCGTGGCGTTGGACTGGTGGATCTGCAGGCGAGCCGCGTAGGCGTCGACGGCCAGGAGCGCCTCGGTGCCGAACGGCACCCGCCCCAGCGCGTCGACCAGACCGAGCCGGTCCGGGTCCTCGTTCTCGAAGACCGCGCGCACCGAGTGGACGTCGGCCCCGGCTGAGACGGGCTGGTCGGCGGCCAGCGCGGCACTCGCGGCCTCCAGTGACAGCAGCCGCTCCAGGAGCGTGTGCGGCTCGTGCTCGAAGGAGAAGATGATGGCCTGGCGACCGGCGAGGACGGCGTTGCGCACCATCTGGACGGCGAGCGTCGTCTTGCCCGCCCCCTCGGAACCGCCGAGCAGCACCAGCTCACCGGAGCGAAGGCCCCCGTCCAGGGTGGAGTCGAGCAGGTCGAAGCCCGTGGGCCACACCGAGGCCCCCGGCCGGGCGCCGCGGCGCATGGCCTCATCGGTCTCGTCGAGCAGGGTGCGCACCGAGCGGCGGCGATCGGGTCGGTGCGCAGGGGACGGAAGGCTGGCGCTCATGAGGGACATCCCACCACTGACCGGGTCTCGCGCGGGAGAGGTTGGCGACATCCCGTCGTCGGGGTGGGGTTGGTCAGAGGGCGATGCCGACGTACTTGGTCTCGAGGTATTCCTCGATGCCCTCGAAGCCGCCCTCGCGCCCGAAGCCGGAGTGCTTGACCCCGCCGAACGGGGCGGAGGGGTTTGACACGATGCCGGTGTTGACGCCGATCATGCCGAACTCCATGGCCTCGGCCACCCGCAGCACCCGGGCGTGGTCGCGGGTGTAGAGGTAACCCACCAGCCCGTACTCGGTGCCGTTGGCCTTCGCGACGGCATCGGCGTCGTCGGTGAACGTGCAGATGGGGGCGACCGGGCCGAAGATCTCCTCGCTCAGGCACCGGCTCTCGGGCGCGACGTCGGTGAGCACGGTCGGGGCGTAGAACCAGCCGCGGCCGGGCAGCGGCCCACCACCGGTGAGCACCTTCGCGCCCTTGTCCACGGCATCGCGCACCAGCTCGTGGACCCCCTCTCGGGCCTTCGCGGTGATGAGTGGGCCGACGTCGACGCCCTTCTTCGTGCCCTTGCCCACCACCAGTGCGCCCATCCGCTGCGCGAGCTTGGTGGAGAACTCCTGCGCCACGGACTCGTGCACGAAGAACCGGTTGGCGGCCGTACAGGCCTCCCCGATGTTGCGCATCTTCGCGAGCATCGCCCCATCCACGGCGGCGTCGACGTCGGCATCCTCGAAGACGAGGAACGGGGCGTTGCCACCGAGCTCCATCGACAGCCGCAACAACTGCTCCGCCGACTGCTCCACCAGCATCTTGCCGACACCGGTGGACCCGGTGAACGTCAGCTTGCGCAACCGCGGGTCACGGATGATCGGCTCACACACGGCGCCGGAGTGCGATGTCGTCACCACGTTCAGGACCCCGTCCGGGAGCCCACACTCCTGCATGACCTGAGCGAGCAGCAGCATCGTCAGCGGGGTCTCGTGAGCAGGCTTCACCACCATCGTGCAGCCGGCGGCGACCGCAGGGGCGATCTTGCGAGTACCCATTGCGAGCGGGAAGTTCCACGGCGTGATCATCAACGTCGGGCCGACCGGTTGCTTCATCGTCAGCAACCGCGACCCACCAGCCGGCGCCACCGAGTACCGCCCGTGGATGCGCACCGCCTCCTCCGCGAACCAGCGGAAGAACTCCGCCCCGTAGGTCACCTCACCCCGGCCCTCGGCGACGGTCTTGCCCATCTCCAGGGTCATCAGCGTCGCGAACTCCTCAGCCCGCTCCACCACCGTCTCGAACGCCCGGCGCAGGATCTCACTACGCACCCGCGGCGCCGTCGCCGCCCACCCCGCCTGGGCGTCCTGCGCGGCCGCGAGCGCAGCGAGCCCGTCCTCGGGGGTGGCGTCGGCGCAGCTGGTGAGGACCGCGCCGCTCGAGGGGTCGTGGACGTCGAACCGCTCGCCGCCGCTGGCCTCCCGCCACCTGCCACCGATCAGCAGGCCGGTCGGGACCGAGTCGAGCAGTGCCTTCTGGGTGATCGCCATGGGTGTCCTTCGTGGTCCGTTCTCAGTGGTGTGCGCGTGGCCGGGATGCCGTGCTGCTCGCTGTCGCGCTGGCCTTCAGTGGTCAGTGGTCAGTGGTCGTGGTCGTCGTGGTGGTGGCCGGTCACGGTGCCCTGCGGGATCGGGGCGACCCGCCCGTCGAGCAGCGGGGTGGAGGGGTCCCACCGGGTGCCGTCCCGAGCGTCCTGGCGACGACGAGCAATCGCCGAGAGTGCCTCCAGGACGACGCGGTTGGCGAGCGCGGCGGTGATGTCGGCGTGGTCGTAGGGCGGGGACACCTCGACGACGTCGACACCGCACACGGGCAGCTCGAGGCAGATGCGGCGGACCGCGTCGAGCAGCTGGCGCGCGGAGAGTCCCCCGGGCTCCGGCGTGCCGGTGCCGGGCGCGTGCCCGGGGTCGCACACGTCGATGTCGACGGAGAGGAAGACGGCATCGCACTCGTCGGTCGCGATGGTGAAGGCCTCGGTGAGGCACTCGTCCAGACCGCGGTGCACGATCTCGGTCATCTCGAACGAGCGCATCCGCTGCTCGGCCATCCACCCGAGGGTCTCCGGGCCCGGCCAGTAGCCGCGCAGGCCCACCTGGAGGAACCGGTCACCGCGCAGCGCACCGGACTCGATGAGCCGGCGCATCGGCTGTCCGTGGCCCCACAGCGACCCGAACTCGATGTCTCCGGTGTCGGCGTGGGCGTCGAAGTGGATCATCGACACCCGCCCGTGCCCCAGCACGTTGGCGCACCCCTTCGCGTCGGGGAACGCGATCGAGTGGTCGCCCCCGAGGATCACCGGGATCGCCCCGGAGGCGACCACCGTGGTCACCGCCCGCTCGAGCGCCGGCAGCGCCTTCTCGATGTCGCCCGAATACATCTCGACGTCACCCGCGTCGAGCACGCGCAGGTCTCGCAGCGCGTCGGTGCGCAGGGCCAGGGAGGGTCTGCTGCCGTCGTGCGGGAGGTAGTCGGTGCCGCGAATCGCCTGCGGGCCGAAGCGGGTTCCCGGGCGGTGGGAGGTGCCGCCGTCGAAGGGCGCGCCGAGGATGACGACGTCTGCGCCGGCGTAGGACTCCGGGTCGTCGAGGTCGCACTGCGGGACGCCGAGGAAGGTGATGTCGGGGCCGTACTGGGCGCCGTAACGGGTCATGCCGGCGAGCCTATGCCCGCGCGGGAACGTTGCACGTCACCGCTCCTCGATGCCCCACGGCGACCCGAAGCCCGCTGGCTTCGGCGCCGCGAGCAGGTCGAGGAAGGGCACCGCGTCGAAGGCCTCGGGGCCCAGCACCCCCGCGCCGCTCCAGACACCCGTGGCGAGCAGCTCGAGCGCGACGACCGGGTTGACGGCCGTCTGCCACACGACGCACTGGGCGTCGTAGTCACGCATCGTGTCCGCGTTGTCGGACACGTGGTAGAGGTAGGTGCTGCGCGGTTGCCCGTCCTTGCCGGTGCCCGTGACCATCACCCCGGCGCAGGTCCTTCCCTCCATCCGTGGCCCGATCGTGGCCGGGTCCGGGAGCAGCGCGGCGACCACGTCGCGCGGGCTCACCGTGACTCCCTTGACCTCGACCGGGTCGGTGCTGTCCAGCCCGAGGGTGTGCAGGGTGCGCAGCATCCCGATCATCTCCTCGCCGAGGCCGTACTTGAAGGTGACCCGTTCGGCCTGGAGCCAGCGCGGCATGAGGAGCACCTCCTCGTGCTCGACGTGCACGCACTCCACCGGCCCGATCCCCCCGGGGAAGTCGAAGATCTCCGGCTCGCTGAAGGCGGGAAGGGTGAAGAATCCCGCGTCGCGGTCGACCGTTCCGTCAGCCGCGGTGGCGCGCGAACGCTCCCAGACCACAGGCGGGTTGAGGCACTCCTCGATGATCGTCCACATGGAGAATCCCGGCGCGAAGACCTCGTTGCCGTCATCGTCGCGGATCACGAGGTTGGCGCCGTCTCGGGTGCCCAGCTCGTCGATGTGGGAGAAGAGGTGGTCTGCGGCATACCGCGCGAACACGTCGGAGAGCCCCGGCTCGACCCCGATGCCCACCAGTGCCAGCCGCCCGGCATCCGCCCAGTCCGAGGCCGCGGCGAACTGCTCGTCCCCGAGCTTGACGCCCACCTTCGCGTAGGGCTCGCTCTCGTGACGACGGGACAGGCTCATCGCCATGTCGAGGTAGTGGGCCCCTGCAGCGGCCGCCCCCTCGAAGATCGGCATGACGAAACGGGGGTCGACGGCGTTGAACACGTGGGTGGCTTGCACTTCCCTCGCGAGCGCCGCCACCGCAGCGGAGTCGGAGGCATCGACCTGCGCGGCCCGGAAGCGGGCCTCCCCCGGATGCCGTGCGGAGACGGCCGCCACGGTGCGCTCAGCCCTCTCGATGTCGTAGTCCGCGACGACCCAGGAGTCGAAGAAGGACCGCTCTGCGGCGATGCGGGCCGCGGCGTCGCCGACGCCTCCCGCACCGATCATGAGGACGCGCACGGTGAAGCCTTTCGGGGTGGGGGTGTGGTGACGGGGGCCGAGGTCAGGCGCGAGCCTTCTCGCGGCGACTGGAGAGCAGCTGGCCGATGACGACGACGGCGAGCGCGACGAGGAACATCATCGTGCCGATGACGTTGACCTGCACCGGCGCTCCCCGCTGCGCGGCGCCCCAGACATACATCGGGAAGGTGATCGAGCTGGGGCTCGCGTTGAAGTTCGTGATGATGTAGTCGTCGAAGCTCAGCGAGAAGGCGAGCAGCGCGCCAGCGCCGATGCCGGGTGCCGCGAGTGGCAGCGTCACCCGCAGGAAGGTCTGCACTGGGTTGGCGCCGAGATCGGCCGCCGCCTCCTCCAGCTTCGGGTCGAGGGTCGCTACCCGCGCCTTGACCGCGACGACGACGAACGACACGCAGAACATGATGTGGGCGATGAGAATGGCCGTGCGGCCCGATGGCACCCCGATCATGAGGAAGAGCGTCAGCAGGCTCGAGCCCATGACGACCTCCGGCGTGGCCATCGGCATGAAGATGAGCAGGTTGGTCGCGGATCGGCCCTTGAAGCGGTAGCGGCCGAGTGCGAAGGCGATCATCGTGCCGAGCACCGTGGCGCTGAGGGAGGCGATGACCCCGATCTGCAGGCTGAGGCCCAGCGACTCGCAGATCCCTTGTGCGCCACACGGATTGGTCCATGCTGCTGACGAGAACTCGTTGAAGGCGTAGTTGTACCTGCCCTTGGGGTCGTTGAAGGAGAAGGCCGCCACGACGACGTTGGGCAGGAGCATGTACGCGAGCACGAGCAGCGCCGCGATCG
>JBDTDY010000282.1:0-9301 GCA_039922835.1 Ornithinibacter sp. | reverse complement strand
ATGGTGGATATTACTTTCTGCTGAATGGAAATCGCAAGGGGAGATGCGTTCATTAAATGTGACCTGCACCACAGTCTTGCGGGTTTCAGACGATCAGGGCGTTCCCACGAGCCGCCAATTCCTCGTCAGCGCCGTCGACCACCGATGTCCGGCACCCCCTCGTGGGCACCGCGCTCGAGGAGCCATGAGCACCCCCGTTCGGCAACTCGATCTGCACGGCACAGGGCCCCGGTCACCCGCAGCAAGCCCCTTCAGGATCACGACGGGCCGCACCTGCCACTCCGACGTGATGCGCCTCGGCAGCCGAGCACGGCCTCGGTGGTCGTACATTCGATGACATGACTCCCCGCGGCACCGCCCTGATGGCGGCACTGGTCCTCCTCCTGACCGGCTGTGGTGCGGAGTCAGCGAGCAGCGGTGACGGCGCGACGAAGCCCACCGGGGCCGATGGGTCGCTGACGTGGGGCGACGGCGCATACGGTGTCGTGCTCGCCCACGGCGCCGCCTTCGACGCGGCCAGCTGGCAGGAGCAGGCGAAAGCCATCGCTGCACAAGACGCCACCGTGATCGCGGTGGAGGACATCAGCACCGACGGCATCCGTGCCGCCGTCGACAGCCTCCACGACAGTGGCATCGACGACGTCGCCCTGGTGGGGGGCAGCGCCGGAGCCGACGCCATCTTGCAGCTGGCCGCAGAGCAGCCCGACCTCCCTGACCAACTCGTCCTGATCTCGCCCAACACGGTCGTGAAGGGCCTCGGGACCGAACCGAAGCTGTTCATCGCGAGCGAGGGCGAACCCGGAGCCGACATCCCGCGGCAGCTCCTCGAGGTGTCACCCGGCCCGGACAACCGCGTGTCCCTGTTGCCCGGCAACGCCCACGCGCAGAACATCTTCGACACCGACCAGGCTGGGCCCCTGCTCGACATGCTCCTGGAACGCTTGGCCCGTTGACCTCGGCCTGGTTCTGGGCACGTCACGGGCTGGGGTCTGCCGACTCAGCCTCGTCTCCCGCTCGGTTCGCCGAAGGCACGACAACGAGCATCAGGAACATCCGCCCCGGTCACGGCGCTCGGAGCAGCCCCTGCATCGTCGCGAGCTCGGCCTTCTGGCCCTGAACGACCGCCCGGGCGAGCTCGCTCACGCGCGCGTCATTCGTGGTGCCGAGGACTGTGCCGGCCATCGAGACGGCACCTTCGTGGTGCTGGATCATCATCGTGAGCCACTGCTGGTCGAAGTCGGCGCCCGTCGCAGCGGCGAGGTCACCCATCTGCTGATCGCTCATCATCCCGTCCATCCCGTGGTCCATCCCGCCCATGTCGGTGGACGCACCCCACTGCGACATCCAGCCGCTCATCGTGGCGATCTCGGGCTCCTGGGCGGTCGAGATCTGTTGCGCCAGGCTCTTGACCTCGGCGGAGGCCCCGGCGCGGTCGTCCAGGGCCAGTCGAGCCATCTCGACCGCCTGCTCGTGGTGCGGGATCATCTGCTGCGCGAACTGCACGTCCCCGGGGTCACTCGCCGAGGTCGACGTCATTGACCCGGTCGAGGCGGATGCCGGGGTGGCGGTCTCGGTGCTCCCGCACCCGGCCACGCCGAGGAGAAGGATCACACCCGCGCCTGCGGCCGTCAGACGGCCCACGATGGTTCTTCTCACGAACGAGCTCCTTGTTGTGATCCGGTGGGAACACGAGAGTGCGCTGCTCGTGCCGCACAAGGCGTCGCGCTTCGATGAAGGTTCAATGAAGGTGTCCGCCGCGGACAGGTCATCGCTGCGCGCCGCCCTTGAGCGGGAGCCGCACCACGAAGGTGGACCCCAGGCCCGGCCCCGGGCTGGTCGCCGACAGCGACCCACCGTGGGCGTCGATGATGGCGCGGCTGATGGTGAGGCCGACGCCGGACCCTCGATCCTTCCGGTCCCGGGCTGTGTCGCCACGGTAGAACCGCTCGAAGACGTGGAGCAGCTGCTCGGGAGGGATGCCGTCGCCGTTGTCGTGCACCGCCACCACGGCCTCGGGGCCCTCCACCGAGGTGACCAGTCGCACGGCGCCACCCGCCGGTGTGTGCCGCAGGGCGTTGTCGAGGAGGTTTGCGAGCACTTGACCGAGGCGCTGCTCGTCCCCCCTCACCAGACCCCGGACCTCTCTCGAAGCGTCCACCGACACCTCCACACCCTTGGCCTCAAACCGTGTGCGCGCGGTCTCGACGGCGGTCACGGCGAGCCCGACCGGTCTCAGGTCGCTCAGCTGGAGCGAGAGGCGGCCCTCCTCGGCCCGGCTGACGTCGTCGATGTCAGCGGCCAGGCGCGAGAGCCGCTGCACCTGGTGGGTCATGACCTCGCTGGTCTCCGGCCCCCACGTGGCGACCCCGTCGTCCAGTGCCTCCAGGTATGCCGTGCACGTCGCGAGAGGGGTGCGCATCTCGTGGGCGAGGTCGGTGAGGAGCCGGCGCCGGGTGTCTTCGGTGAGCTGGAGGCGGGTCGCCATCGTGTTGAACGAAGCCGCGAACTCGTCGAACTCCGCGCCTGCACCGGTGGGGGCGACGCGACGGTCGTAACGACCCCCGGCGACGGCACTGGCAGCGGAGGACAGCTCTGTCAGGGGGCGCCGCAACCGTCGGGCGATGAGCCACGTCACGACGCTCGCGCTCCCGACCGCAATCACCAGAGCCACCCCCAGCGACACGAGGTTGGAGTCCAGGTAGGCCCGCTCGGCGTGGAGCACCTGGTCGTCGTTGAGGGTGCCGCGGGCGTGCAGGAGGTGGTCGTGGAACAGTCGGGGCCCGACGACTGCTGCGACGACCGCGGCGGTGGCGACACTGGCCAGGAGCACCCCGAGCTGGGCGATCATGAGCCGGGTGGCGAAGCCGTCTCGTCGCCACCGGGACCGAGCACTCATCCGGCGCCCATCCGATAGCCGACGCCTCGCACCGTCTCGATGTAGCGAGGGGATGAGGGGTCGTCACCGAGCTTGCGGCGCAGGTGGGCGACGTGCACGTCGACGAGGTGCTCATCCCCGACCCACGCCCGGTCCCAGACCTCCTCGATCAGCACGCGCCGCGCCCAGGCATAGCGGGGCCGGGCGGAGAGCACCTCCAGGATGTCGAACTCGGTCCGCGTCAGCTCCACCGCCTTCCCCCCGACGGTGACCACCCTCGCTCCCGGCTCAACCTCCAGGTCACCAAAGACCCGCAGCGGAGCCTCGACGTTCTCGGGTTCGCCGCCGCGGGTGCGCGGCCGGCGCAGGAGCACCTGCACGCGTGCGACGAGCTCGCGGGGGCTGAACGGCTTGGTCACGTAGTCATCAGCGCCCACCGACAGCCCGATCAGCCGGTCGGTCTCCTCGGTGCGTGCCGTGAGCATCAACACGTAGCAGTCCGAGAAGGTGCGCACCTGACGACACACCTCGATGCCGTCGAGCCCGGGCAGTCCCAGATCGAGCACGATGACGTCGGGATCGCTCGCGCGCGCCAACCGCACGGCATCCGTGCCGTTGTCGGCCGTGCTGGTGGAGTAGCCGGCTCGTTCGAGGTAGGTGCAGACCATCGCCGCCAACGCAGCCTCGTCATCCACGACGAGCACGGTCGCCGGGGTCGGTGAAGCGTCAGCAGGCACATCGGCAGTCTCGCCGATCCCGGCCGGCGCGGTCACCGCGCAGACCCGCAAGACGGCATCCTTCGTCATTTCTTCATGGAATGTCGACGGATCTGCCACCCGGCTCCCCTTCGATGGGGCTCAGGGCCAGGAACAGGCCGAGGACGTGGAGGGCGGGTGCGGGCGATGGGAGCAACGGGGTGGATGTCGCCGTGGTTCATGGTGCTCACCCTCGGGGGCACTCTCCTGTTGTGGGTCATCGCGGCCCTGACCATCATCCGCCTGCTCAGGCCTCCACCACCGGGCCGGGCCGACGCGCAGGCACCTCTCTGGGCCCTCGACCAGAGCCTGGCGCGCGGCGAGATCAGCCTCGAGGAGTACCGCTTCCGACGACGCCGAGTCGTTGACGGACACTGAAGCCCCACCCGACCAGGAAGCAGGATCGATGACACCCACAGCTCTGCCACGCCCGCCCCGACGAGGCGCCGCGACGCCTCGAGCAGGGCGCCGAGCCGCAGTGGCGCTCGCCGGCACGGGTCTGGCGCTCGCACTTACGCTGGCAGGTTGCGGTGCGGATGCCGCATCGCCGAGCGGCGTCACGGGCGACGACTCGTCCGCGAGCGCGGAACCGGCATCCTCCCCTCCCGTTTCCAGTGTCCCGCCCGCAGCGACCCCACGACCGATGGGCCACATCCACGGCGTCGGGAGGGAGCCGGGAACCGGCATCGTCGTCCTGGCCACGCACGGTGGCCTGTTCCGTCTCGATCCTGCGGGCCCGGTGCCGGTCGGGCCGGTCATCGACCTCATGGGCTTCGCGGTGGCGCCCGACGGGTCCTACCTGGCATCTGGTCACCCCGGACCCGGCACGGACCTCGAGCAACCGGTCGGTCTCATCCGCTCCACCGACGCAGGGTCGACGTGGAGCACGCTCTCGCGCGCCGGCGAGTCCGACTTCCACGGGCTCACCGCAGGACAGGGAGTTGTCGCGGGGTTCGACGGAACACTGCGGTTCAGCACCGACGGGACCGCCTGGCGGTCTGTCTCGATCCCGACCGAGCCTCATGTGCTCGCGGCCTCGCCCGAAGGCGGTCAGGTGCTCGCGACCACCCGAGACGGCCTGCTCAGCACCGACGATGGCGGGTCGACGTGGAGCACGCTCACACCTCCCGAGCTGCTGGTGGCCGTCGACTGGGCGGACGCCGACACCCTCGTCGGGGTCGGCACGACCGGCCGCCTGGTCCTCAGCGAGGATGCCGGGTCGACGTGGAAGTCAGGACCGAAAGAGCTCGGCGAGTCGACCTCGCTCGACGCCCACGTTGTCGACGGCACGATCGAGGTGGTCGTCGTCGTGGGTGGGGGCGCTTCCCTGCTCTCGAGCACCGACCTCGGGGCCACGACCGCCCGACTGCTGTGACGCGCACCTCCGAGGCCTACGTGAGTCCTCGGAGGTTCGGGTCAGGAGGTGCGGCTCAGGAGGGTGGGATCAGGAGACCAGGCGGTAGTCGCCGGCCTCTTCGAGGGCGCTCGCGACGGCATCCACGGAGAGCGGTGCGTCGCTGGTGACCGTGACGGTGGACGTCGCGCCTGCATCGAGGTCGACCGCAACATCGGTGACCCCGGCGAGCGCCTTCAGCTCCTCGGTCACCGCGCTGGCGCAGTGTCCGCAGGTCATCCCCGTCACCGAGTAGTTCATGGTGGCCATCTGGTCGTCCTTTCGGTAGGTCGAGCGGGCCGGGGCCCAACTCTGGTGGCGCTGAGCGACGCCACTGCGATTTTACCCCCTAGGGGTATCAGTGCTGTTGCGGGGTTGCAGTTCGCGCGGAACGACGCCCCGTCCGGTCGCCTGCGCACCGAGCACTCGTCGACTCGCCCGGCCCAACACCCCGCGACCTTCATGGTTTCTTCACCAGCTCCACCGAGGACGTCAACGTCGTCGTGTGAGCCTCGAAGCACCACGCCACACCGAGGGGAGGATCCCACCATGCCGGAGCCCACCGTGCCGGAGCCCACAGTGCCGATGCTGGGCCGGATCAGCCGACGGCAGGCCCTGACGGCAGTCGGGGTCGGTGCCGCCACGGTGGTGACGGGTGCTGTCGGTGCCGCCGGTGCATGGCGAGCCCTCGCTCCCTCCGGTGTCGCCGGCGCCGTGACGTCGCAGCCCTTGCGTGAGCCCGCCGTGCTCACCAGCACCGACGGCGCCCTCGACGTGACCCTGCGCGCCGCAGCAGGCGCCACCATCGCGGGTCGGCCCACGATGGCGCTCGCCTACAACGGCACCAGTCCCGGGCCGACCCTGTCGGTGCGCCCCGGCGACGTGCTGCGGGTGCGCCTCCAGAACGACCTGACCACCATGACCAACTTGCACACCCACGGGCTGCACGTCTCGCCGGAGGGCAACAGCGACAACGTGTTCCGAGCGGTCGCGCCCGGGGAGTCGGTGGGCTACGAGTACGAGATCCCTGACGACCACCCGACGGGGACCTTCTGGTATCACCCGCACCACCACGGCACGGTCGCGGACCAGGTCTTCGGCGGGCTGTTCGGTGCCTTGCTGGTCACCGGTGACGACGAGCCCCCCGCCGACCGCGAGCGGGTGCTCGTCGTCAGCGACACCACCCTGACCGGGTCAGGCGAGGTCGCCGCCGCGAGCCACGACGACGCGATGCTGGGGCGCGAGGGCACTCTCCTGCTCGTCAACGGCCAGTCCCGGCCACGTATCGAGGTCGCGGCCGGGGCGCTCGAGCGGTGGCGCGTGGTCAACGCCTGCGTCTCGAGGTTCCTGGACCTGCGGCTCGACGGGCACACCTGGGGGCTGCTGGGTTACGACGGACAGGCCCTTCACGAGCCCAGTGATCAAGAGAGCGCGCTCCTCGCCCCGGGCAACAGGGTCGACCTCTTGGTGCGCGCCACGCAGAGCGGCTCCTTCGCGCTGCGCACGCTCGAGGTCGACCGCGGCGGGATGGCCATGATGGGGGGCTCGACGTCTTCTCCGGATGCCGCGCTGGCCTCCGTCTCTGTCGCGGCCTCGACCGCCGGCCCGGGTGCGGCCGCCCCCTCGCCCGTGGGGTGGCCCGCTTCAACGGCGTCCGTGGTGGACCTTCGCTCATCGACGGTGGACCGGGTGCGGTCGATCACCATGACCGGTGGCATGGGGATGGGTATGGGAGGCGGCGGGATGGAGTTCGGCTTCGACGGCCGAAGCTTCGACGCGCGCCGCGTCGACCAACAACTGGCCCTCGGCACCATCGAGGAGTGGACGATCGGCAACGCGACGATGATGGACCACCCGTTCCACCTCCACGTGTGGCCGATGCAGATCGTTTCCGGCCCGGGTCGGGATCAGGGCAGCCCGCCCGACTGGCGCGACGTCGTCATCATCCCGGCCCACGGCCGGGTCACGGTGCGAGTTCCGGTGCGCGACTTCGGAGGCAGGACCGTCTACCACTGCCACATCCCCGATCACGAGGACCTCGGGATGATGGGGGTCGTCGAGGCCCGGTGACCTCCCCTGCGGACGTCTCAGGCGGGCGCCGATCCACCGAGGGCCGCGAGCGCACTCGTCAGCCTGGCGTGTGCGTCGGCAGCAACCTCGCGCAGCGCGTCGTTCCCCGTCATGCTCACCATGATGCTCGGGTCCATCGCTTCGACGACCGTGCCCTCCTGCCCGTCGACCGAGCGGACCACGACGTTGCACGGCAGGAGCACCCCGATGGACGGCTCAGCCTCCACGGCCGCGAGGGCGAGCGGTGGCCTGCAGGCGCCGAGGATGACCTGGGCGGCGATGCGGGCGCCGAGCTTCTCCTGGAGAGTGGCGCCGAGATCGATCTCGGTCAGCACGCCGAAGCCCTGCTCCGACAGGGCTGAGCGCACTGCGGCGACGGTGTCGTCGAAGGGTTGCTCGACCGTGGTTCTCAGGGTGTACGACATGGCGAGTGCTCCTTGTTCGTGATCTCGTGGCGTGTGCCGGAGTGCTTCCAGGCCGACGATAGCATTACCCCTGGGGGTATGTCGGCCACCGAGGGCCACGCCTCACTCCCGGGCTCGGACGCGGCTTCGGGGGCCCGACTCGTAGCATGTGCGGGTGAGCACACCGGGGGCGATGTTGGCGAGCCAGCTGGCACGCGCCTCCGCGTGGGCGATGAAGGCTCCCGCCAAGCGGGTCGGAGCGCCCGTCGGCGCGGTGGCGCTCGCCGTGTCCGGTGTGTTCGGAGGGCTGGCGCCGGCGCAGGCGTCGTACGCGGATGCCGGACAGGGTGCCGTCATCGAGTCCGGACCCTTCGAGGTGTCGGTGCAACGCGTGCGGGCCATCGACGACCTGAAGCCCTACGTGACGCCGGAGGCCGGCAACCGGCTGCTGGTGGTGGTGGTGAAGGTGCGCAACACCACTGACGAGCCGGTCTCCGCCCTGCTGTTGAGCAGGGAGCTTCAGGTGGCCCCCACGGGAGCCCGCCTCGCGCCGCCCGTGCTTCGGTCACCGGTGTCGATGAAGGACTTCTCCGCGATCTCGGAGCTGCAACCAGACCTCACCTACGACGCAGCCGTGCTGCTCGAGACGACGGGCGAGGACGTGGCGACCCAGGTGAGCGTCGGCATACCGGGCTACACGTGGCGAGAGGACAGCTTCACCCCGGGGAGCTTCGAGTGGAAGGACCCGACGACGATCGCGAAGGGCACCTACCCGGTCAAGGACGTGCGCGACGAAACCCCCACGGGGGAGGCACAGTGAACCGGGTGCTGCGCGGAGGCGCCACGACGGTCCTGGTCATCGCCGCACTCGCCGCGGGGCGAGCCGTCACCGACGCGATGCCCAATGACCTGGGAACCCAGCGGGCCTCCGCTGATCCCTTCGTCGTGCAGGGCGTGGTCGGTGAGCGCACCGCCCTTCGCTATGCCGATGTCACGGTGGTCGCAGCCCGACCGGCACTCGGGGTCAAGGGTCTCTACGGCACCGACACGACTCCCGGTCACCTCCTCCTGGTCGACCTGCAGATCCAGGCGCACGAAGAGCCGGTCGTCCTCGGTGGCTACAGCCTGCTGGCCCAGGACGGGCGTCGATACCACGCAGACCGCCGCTGGCCGATCGGGCGCATCCCCACCGGTGTCACCTGGCACGTCACTCCCGTGTTCGAGGTGCCGGCGGATGCCATCGAGGGGGCTGTCCTCGAGGTCGCCAAGGGCCAGGACTGGTGGGCCCAACGTCGCGACCACGTGCTGCACGTCGACCTGGGACTGGATGCCGCCACGGCGAAGGGCTTCGCTGCCAGCCGGGACGTCGTCACGCCGAACGAGGACCCCCTGAACGTTCCACGGATCGAGCCGGTCGGCCAGGTGCCCGATGAGTGAAACCCAGGGAGGGTGGTTGCGCCGCAACCGCTTCGGCCTGTTGGCGCTTCCCCTGGTGGCCGCACTGGCCGTCGCAGCCAACGGCATCCGACTCGATGACGACTGGTGGAACACGGGTCTGCGCTCGGCGACCTCGGGCACCCAGGGCGAGTTCGTGCGGTATCAGCAGGGCTTCACCGACGCGCTCGGCACGACGTCTCGCACGCTGAGGGTGCGCGTGGACGGCATCCGGCAGGTCACTGAGATCCCAGGAGTACGGTGACCCGATCGCCGTCCCGAGCGGCATGAAGGCGCTCGAGGTCGGGCTCTCGTTCGAGGCCGACCCGGAGCAGTCAATCTATGGCTGCCAGCTGGCGCTGCGTGACAG
>JBDTDY010000281.1:0-12410 GCA_039922835.1 Ornithinibacter sp. | reverse complement strand
GACAGGCCGCTGCTGGTCCTGGAGAGCAACGGGCACATCGCGTATGCCAACTCCGTCGCACTCGAGCGCGCCGGCGTGGGGCGCGAGACCGCGGACCCACCGGCCGGCCGATACGTGCGAGACCCGGCCGGTGAGCTGACCGGCCGGCTCGAGGAGTCCTCGGCCGTCCTGGCGTTCACCCCGGGGATGCCGATGGTCACCGGTAGCGCACTCGCCGACCGGATCCGTGACCTGACGTGGCGAGCCGCTGCCGAGGGAGTGACCCTCCTTCATGACTGTGGGATCGGTTCGATCGACGGGGCGGCGGACCTCGAGGTGCTGCAGGGGGTCGTGGGGGAGGACTCGCCGGTGCGCTATCGGGGGATGCTCGTGTCCAGCGCCTACGACGTGTGGTCCGAGATGGGCCTTCACCCGGGCTTCGGTGATGACCTGTTCCGCGTCGACGGCATCAAGGCGTGGTCCGACGGCTCGAACCAGGCCGGCACCGGCTTCCAACGAGAGCCCTACCTCGGGAGCGACTCCCGCGGGTCCTTGAACTTCTCCCCGGAGGAGCTCGCCGAGACCGTGTCGCGTGCCCACCGTGACGGGTGGCAGGTCGGGGTGCACGCCAACGGTGATGCCGCGATCGACGTCACCATCGACGCGTTCGCGAAGGCGTTGCGCACGGACCCACGCGCTGATCACCGACACCGGATCGAGCACTGCAGCGTGCTGCACCCAGAGCACATCGCGGCGATGGCCGACCTCGGTCTCTCGCCCTCGTTCCTCATCGGTCACGTCCGGTGGTGGGGGACCGCCTTCCGTGACCGCCTCCTGGGACCGGAGCGGGCGGCCTTCTACGACCCGTGCGCCTCGGCGCTGCGGGCGGGCCTGCGCATCTCGTTGCACAGCGACTGGAACGTCACTCCCCTGGAGCCGCTGCGCTACGTCCAAGACGCGGTCACCCGGATCATGCTCGAGAGCGGTGACGTCCTGAACGGTGACGAGCGGATCCCCGTCGAGGCGGCGCTGCGTGCCGTCACGGTGGATGCCGCGTGGCAGTGCCGTGCCGAGTCGGTCACCGGGTCCATCGAGGTGGGCAAGTACGCCGACCTCGTGCTGCTCGAGGAGGACCCGACGACGGTCGACCCGATGACCATCGCCGACATCGCCGTCTCGCAGACCCGGCTCGCCGGTGAGCTCCGGTTCTCGGCATGACCACCGCGGACACACCGGCATCCGGTGACGGGCCGTCCCGCCCGGCCCAGCTGGCCGCCTATGCGGCCGTGTGGGGGTTCGGGTTCCTGCTCCTTCGGGTCTTCGCGGTCTCGGGCTACGACTGGGACACGGCCTACCTCGTGAGCACCACCCTGGGTCTCGGTGAAGGAGTGACCCTGCTCTTCGGCTCCCTCATGGCCGGCCACCTGCTGACTGCGCTGCTGCTCGTGTGGGTGCTGCCGCTGCTCATTGCGGCAGCCCTGTGGGGGGCGCCCGGACGGCGCCCTGCGCTGATCCTCCTCGCGGCGTTGAGCACGGTGCTCCTCGTGGCACTCACCGTGAGCTTCCACAGCTGGTGGCTTCCGCCCGCGGCGCTCGTGCTGCTGGCGGTGTTCGCGCTGATCCACCGGTTGCCACCCGAGCACCGGGTGCGCGGCGCCACGGCCCGGGTGATGGCCAGGGTCGGCGTGGTCACGGGCCTGGCGGTGCTCCTCGTCGCGGCGTTCGTGCAGACACCGTGGGTCCCCCACGAGAGGATCGTCACCACGGACCGCACGATCACCGGCTACGTCCTGAGCGTGGATCCCGGCTTCCTCAACGTCCTCACCGACGACCACGAGTTCGTGATCCTCGTCAGTGCCGACGTGCTCTCTCGCAGCTGAGCCCGCACCGGTCTAGGCTGCACGGCATGGAGGGCTACCTGGCAGCAGCGGGAGTGCTGCTGGCCGGCATCCTGCTGGTCACGGCCGCCATGGTCGCGCGAAGACTGCTCGCCCCGCGGGCGGTCACCGAGACCGGGCTGCGCACCTACGAGTCCGGGGTCGACCCGGTCGGCGCCGGCTGGGCGCAGAGCCAGATCCGCTACATCAGCTTCGCGTTCCTCTACGTCGTCTTCGCCGTGGATGCCGTCTACCTCTTCCCGTGGGCGCTCGTGCTGCGTGACCCCGAGCTCGGGGTCGCCTCGCTGGTGGAGGTCGTCGTCTTCGTCGGCGTCATCATCGTCGGGCTGCTCCACGCGGCGCGGCGCGGCCTGCTGAGGTGGTCCACGGGATGAGCGTCGACCTGCCGATGCCGCGCGTCGGCCCGCTGTCCGAGCACGCACCCAAGCCGATCCGCATCGTCCTCAACTGGGGTCGGCGCTACAGCCTCTGGGTCTTCAACTTCGGGCTCGCCTGCTGCGCCATCGAGTTCATCGCCACGTCGATGGGCCGTCACGACTTCATCCGACTCGGGGTGATCCCCTTCGCGCCCGGTCCGCGGCAGGCCGACCTCATGGTGGTCTCCGGCACGGTGACCGACAAGATGGCTCCCGCGATCCGGCGCCTCTACGACCAGATGCCCGAGCCGAAGTACGTGATCTCGTTCGGGGCCTGCTCCAACTCCGGTGGCCCCTACTGGGACTCGTACTCCGTGACCAAGGGTGTCGACCAGCTCATCCCGGTCGACGTCTACGTGCCGGGTTGTCCGCCGCGCCCCGAGGCGCTGCTCCAGGGCATCATCATGTTGCAGGAGAAGATCGCTGCAGAGCGCATCACCGGCGCCGGGATCGGCGCGCGCCAGCCGGGGCGAGCCGCCCGGTATGCCGGTCACCGCACCGCGGCGGCGGGTGAGGTCACCCGCGACCTCCTCACCAAGCCGTGAGCGAGCCCCGCATCGGGACGCCGAGCCTGTTGGCCCTTGCCGTCGTGGCGTTCATCGTCGAGCTCGCGCTCTTCGGTGGCGCCGGGGTGGTCGCCCACGATGCTCTGGAAGGTGGTCTGGCGGGGTGGCTCGCCGGGGTGCTGGCCACCGGCGTGGTGCTGCTCCTGTGGGGGATGTTCATGGCACCGAAGGCGCGGTTCCGGCTCGCCCAGGGGCCGCGGCTCCTGGCGGCGCTGCTCCTGACGGTCGGCACGGCATACGGCCTGGTCGAGACAGGTCACCAACGATGGGGCTGGTTCGTCGGGCTGGCGGGCCTGGCCGTGGTCGCTGCCCAGGCCGTGCTCACGTCCGACGAGCCGGCAGCAGGCTGACTCGACCCGTGCGAGAGGCGCCGCCCGCTGCTCACCTTGCGTCCGGCAGGTCTTCCCCGTGGGGATCAACCTGCCGGACGTTCTGAGCAAGGGCGCCATGGGTGGATAGGCTGCGCGAGTGGCTGACGAGACGCGTGTGGTCGAGGCCGACGGCTGGCATGACGCCGTCGCTGCCGCCCGCGCGGAAGGCTTCACCTTCTTCGACTGGCTGAGTGCCGTCGACCGCACCTACGACGAGACCGCGCCCGGCTTCGACCTGGTGGTCCACCTGCTCGACGTGTCCACCAAGGGCGCACTGCGCGGCATCCTCCTCGTGGCCCGCGTGGGCGAGGACGAGCCGGTGGAGTCCGTCACCGAGGTCTTCGCCGGAGCCGCGTGGCACGAGCGCGAGACCCACGAGATGTTCGGCCTCGACTTCACCGGGTTCGACGACGGGAGCGGGCTC
The DNA here is from genome assembly GCA_039922835.1 of Ornithinibacter sp. Taxonomy (GTDB): domain Bacteria; phylum Actinomycetota; class Actinomycetes; order Actinomycetales; family Dermatophilaceae; genus Fodinibacter. Next base: position 8,756 of record JBDTDY010000281.1, on the reverse strand, counting down.
CCGATGCGCCCGCTGTTGCTGCCCGACGGCTTCGAGGGCACCCCCCTGCGCAAGTCCTTCCAGCTGGCCGCGCGGGCCAGCAAGCCGTGGCCGGGCGGCAAGGAGCCGGGGGAGGGCCACGACTCCGTGAAGTCGCCCGGCCGCCGCCGCGTCCAGGCGCCCGGAGTTCCAACGCCGGAGTGGGGCCCACGATGACCGCGCTCGAGGTGGCCGTCCGCTCCGCAGCCGTGCTCGCGGCATTCCTCGTGCTGCCCCTGCTCGTCGGTCAGGCCGAGCACAAGGTGATGGCGCACATGCAGGGTCGGCTGGGGCCGATGTATGCCGGTGGCTTCCACGGGTGGGCCCAGCTCGTCGCCGACGGGGTGAAGTTCGTCCAGAAGGAGGACATCACCCCCCGAGCCGCTGACCGGTGGGTCTTCCGGCTGGCGCCCGCCGTCGCGCTCATCCCCTACCTCCTCGCCCTGGCGGCGATCCCGGTCAGCGAGGGCGTCGCGGCCGTCGACGTGCCGCTCTCACTGGTGCTCGTGCTCGCAGCCACTTCGGTCGGTGCACTCGGCACCCTCATGGCCGGCTGGGCCAGCGCCAACAAGTACGCCCTCCTCGGCGGGCTGCGCGCAGCGGCCCAGCTCGTCTCCTACGAACTACCGATCGTGCTCTCGGTGGCCTCGATCTCCCTCGCGGGCGGCTCCCTCTCACTGCTTGGCCTGACCGACGCCTGGTCCCCGTGGTGGTTGCTCTGGCAGCTCGCCGGTGGGCTGGTCTTCCTCATCGCCGCGGTGGCCGAGCTGCAGCGGCCACCCTTCGACATGCCCATCGCGGACGCCGAGCTCGTCATGGGCGCCTGGACCGAATACACGGGGCTGCGCTTCGCCTTCTTCCTGCTGGCGGAGTATGCCGGGATCGTCGTCATGTCGCTGCTGTTCGCCACGCTGTGGCTGGGTGGCTGGCACGGTCCGTTCAGCGACCAGCTCGGCTGGCTGTGGGTGGCGCTGAAGGGCCTGGCCGTCGCGGTGATGATCATCTGGATCCGAGTCGCGTGGCCGCGGCTGCGCGAGGACCAGCTCCAACGGCTTGCCTGGGTGTGGCTCGTGCCGGTCGCGCTCGCCCAGCTCCTCCTCACCGGCGCCGGGGTGGTGATGGGCTGGTGAGTGACACCGACAAGCCAACTGGACGGGGCCCGGTCCCCGGGCTGCTCAAGGGCCTGGTGACCACCGCGCGCACCGCGCTGCGGCCCACCCACACGGCGGAGTATCCCGATGTCGCGCCAACCCTGCCACCGCGCAGCCGGGGTGTGATCGCCCTGCTCGAGGAGAACTGCACCTCCTGCATGCTCTGCGCCCGCGAGTGCCCCGACTGGTGCATCTACATCGACTCGCACAAGGAGACGATCCCGGCGACCACGGAGGGCGGGCGCGACCGACAGCGCAACGTGCTCGACCGCTTCGCCATCGACTTCTCGCTCTGCATGTACTGCGGCATCTGCATCGAGGTGTGCCCCTTCGACGCGCTCTTCTGGAGCCCCCAGTTCGAGTATGCCGAGCCGGACCTGCGCGACCTCCTGCACGAGAAGGAGAAGCTCGGGGAGTGGATGGCCACGGTGCCCGTCCCCCCGGCGCTGGACGAGCGGGCTGCCGACGCGGCCGAGATCGCCGCCGCCAACAAGCCGGCTCGCGGTGCCGGACCGGGCGCGGTGGGTGCGGGCGCTGCTGCAAGTCGTCCGCCGCGCACTGTAAGGCCCCGTCCCGCCGGAGCTCCTCGACCCACGGCGACGCCTGAGCCCGACCCGGCCGCCGCACCCTCGGCTGTGGAGGACACGGCACCGGAGCCCCCCGAGTCGGCGCAGTGACCGCACTGGACACGGCATTCGCCGCGTGTGGTGTCGTGGCCGTGATCGGTGGCCTGTTCGCGGTGACGACACGGCACGTCGTGCACGCGGCGCTGTGGCTCGTTGTCGCGCTCGTGGGTGTGTCGGGCGCCCTGCTCGTGCTCGGTGCCGAGCTCGTCGCGCTCGTGCTGGTGCTCGTCTACGTCGGGGCGGTCGTCGTGCTCGTGCTCTTCGCCATCATGCTCACCCGAGCGCCCATCGGCCCGGATCTCCAGCACCGGGTCGGCCTCTGGCGCACCCTCGGGGCGGGCCTGCTGGGGGCCGCCGTGGCCACCCTGCTCGGCTCGGTGCTCCTGCCGCTGGCCGACGGCACGGTGCAGCGCGCAGACGTCACCACCACCCAGGTCGCAGGCCAGCTCTTCGCCACGTGGGTGTGGCCCTTCGAGCTGCTCTCCCTCCTGCTGCTCGTCGCACTCGTCGCGGCGCTGGCGGTCTCACGGATCCCGCGCGAGGCGCGGGCGCAGGAGAGCGCCTCCTCGTGATCCACCTCGCCGGCCCCTACCTCCTCGCCGCAACCCTCGTCGGGCTCGGCGTCACTGGAGTCTCCCTGCGCCGCAACGCGGTCCTGGTCCTCATCGGGGTCGAGCTGATCCTCAGCGGGTCACTCGTCCTGCTCGTGACCACGCAGGCCGCCGGCGCTGACACGTGGGCCGCGGGCAGCGTGCTGCCGCTGTTCGTGATCACGATCGCGGCCGCCGAGGTGGTGGTGGCCCTCGCGGTCATCCTCACGGCATACCGACAGCGGTCCAGCATCGACCTCGACCAGCGCAGCGGGGAGGCCCCGTGAGTCCCTGGCTCATCGTCCTGGTGCCTGCGCTCGCAGCGGTGGGCGGGCTCGCCGTGCGACGGGACGACCGGTTCGCGGCACTCGCCGCCGTGGGCGGGAGCGGCCTCACCCTGCTCCTCGCACTGGTGGCGTGGGGCACGTATGCCGGAACCGTCACCGCCCCCGGCCCGAGCCTCCCCCTCGGTGAGCTGGAGGTGCCGCTGGCGCTGGTCGCCGACCCGACGCGGGTGGCCATCGCGGCCGTCGTCGCCCTGGTCACCTTCTCCGTTCAGGCCTACTCCACCTGGTATCTCGCGGCAGACGACCGTTACGGCCAGTTCGCCGCGACCGTCTCCCTCTTCGGCGCCGCGATGCTCCTCGTCGTCCTCTCCGCAGACCTCGTCCTCACGGTGGTCGGGTGGGAGGTGATGGGTTGGTGCTCCTACCTGCTCATCGGTCACTGGTCGAGGCGGGAGGGCCCACGACGGGCTGCGCACAAGGCGTTCCTCGTCACCCGCCTCGCCGACATCGGCTTCGTCCTGGGCATCATCGGGCTCGTCGCCGGCGCTGGCACGACGAGCCTGCCCGGTGTGCTCACCGCGTGGGCGCCGCCGACCGCGTGCCTCGACAGCGAGGCGCCCCTCGGCTCGACGGCCGACGCGGCACTGAGCGCGTGTGCGGCCCCCGATGGCACCCTGCGCGCCGTGCTGCTCTCCCTCGTGATCATCGGCGTGCTCGGCAAGTCCGCCCAGGTGCCCTTCCAGGACTGGCTCGCCGACGCGATGGAGGGCCCCACCCCGGCGAGCGCGCTCATCCACGCGGCGACCATGGTCGCAGCCGGCACGGTGGTGCTCGCCGGCCTGTTCCCGCTGCTCGTCGCCAGCCCCGGGGCGCGCTGGTTCCTCGGCATCACCGTCTCGGTCACCATGCTCCTGGCCGCCGTCCTCGCCTTCGCGCAGAGCGACCTCAAGCGACTGCTCGCGTGGTCGACCGTCAGCCAGGTGGGCATCATGCTCTCCGCCGTCGCCGCTGCTCCCGCGGAGGTCGGACCGGAGGCCGGGCTCTTCCACCTGTGGTCCCACGCCGTGTTCAAGTCGCTGCTCTTCCTCGCGATCGGCTGGGCCGGCCTCGTCGGGGGCGGAACGGCTGCGCGCGCCCTGCGTGGCACTGCCGCAGCGATGCCGGTGCTGCGGATCTCCTTCGTCCTCGGCCTGCTCTCCCTGGCAGGGGTCCCGCTGGTCCTCGGTGGGCTCTCGAAGGAGCACGTCATCGCGACTGCGTGGGAAGGTGCGGTCGAGGGTGGCCCCGGCATCCTCGTGCTCCTCGCCCTGGTCCTCACCTCCGCGGTCACCGCGGCCTACTGCACCCGGGCCTACCTCATCCTCACCGCGCACGTGCGCCCACTGCACGACGCGGTCCCCGCCCCGGTGGGGGTGCAGGTCGTGCTCGGGGTGCTCGTCGTGCTCAGCGCGCTGGGCGGCCTCGTGCTCTTCACTGGTGCCTTCGGGACCGGTGGGGTCGACCTCCCCTGGGTGCTCATCACGTTGCTCGCGATCGGCGTGGGTGTGGGACTCACCCTGCGCGGCGGCTTCGACCGCGACCCGGCCGAGGTGCTGCTCCCACGGTTCATGCCGCACGCGGACCGCGGTCTCGGCGCCGACACGGCATACCGTCGCCTCGTCGCCCAACCGGTCATGTCCCTGGCCCGCACGGTCGCCTTCCTCGACACCGAGGTGATCGACGCCTACGTGCGCGGGACCGCGGTCGCCACCAGGGTCGCCGGCTGGACCGGCACGAGGCTGCAGCGCGGCGAGCGCCCGAGCTCGGCGATCGGGCTCGTCATCGGGGCCGTCGTCGTCCTCGGCACCGTCGTGGTGCTCAGCGCGTCGGGGGTGCTCAGGTGGTGGTGAGCCTGCTCCTCGCCGTGCCCGCCCTGGCTGCTCTCTGGCTGCTGACGGTCGGCCGGTCGATGTCGCTGGCGGCGGCCCGGCTCACCGCCCTCGCCTCGGCCGTGGTGACCCTGGCCGTCGCCGTGGGTGTCGTCGTGGCACGACCCGCGGTCGACCTCGCCTGGGTGCCCGAGCTGGGGGTGCGCTGGTCCCTCGGTGTCGACGGCATCTCGGTGCCGCTGGTGCTCCTGACGGCGCTCGTGGGGGTGCTCGTCACCGCCCACGCCTGGGCGGAGATGCCCGCGGGTGGCTCCCCGGCGACGTTCCTCGGCTGCCTGCTGCTCGTCGAGACCGGCGCGCTGGCCACCTTCACCGCGCGCGACGCCATCCTCTTCTTCATCGCCTTCGAGATCGTGCTCGTGCCGATCTGGGTGCTCATCAGCCGCTTCGGTGACGCACACGACCTGCGGGCGCGCAAGAATGCCGCCCAGCGGTTCGTGCTCTTCACCGCTGCTGGTTCGACGCTCATGCTCGTCGGCATCCTCGTGCTCGTCGCCTCGGCCGGCACCTCCGACCTGCGGGCGCTGGCAGCCGGCGCGGCGGCATCCGTCACCCCTGAGCGGCAGGTGCTCGTGGCCGCGCTGCTCGTCTCCGGTCTCGCCGTCAAGGTGCCCGTCTTCCCGTTGCACACCTGGCTTCCCCCCGCCCACACGATCGCCCCGACGGGAGGCTCGGTGCTTCTGGCGGCGGTGCTGCTGAAGATGGGCACCTACGGTTTGGTGCGGCTGCCCGTCATGACCACCCCCGACGGCTTCGCGGTGGTCAGCCCGGTGCTTGCGGTCCTGGGCGTGGTCGGGATCGTGTGGGGCGCACTGGTCTGCCTCGTCGAGCGGGACCTCAAGCGGCTCATCGCCTACTCATCGGTCGCGCACATGGGGTTCGTGGTGCTCGCGCTGGCGACGGGCTCCCGGACCGGTCTGCAGGCGGCCCTCTTCGCCAACATCGCGCACGGCCTCGTGGCGGCGCTGCTCTTCGTCATCGTCGGGGGCCTGAAGGTGCGCTGGGGCAACGTGGACCTCGCCATCGCGCGTCCCGCCCTGCGAGAGACCTCACCGCGGTTGGGGTTCCTCATGATCCTCGGCCTCGCGGCGAGCCTGGGGCTGCCCGGGCTCGTCGGTTTCTGGGGCGAGTTCTTCAGTGTGTATGCCGCGTGGTCACCGGCGCAGGACCGGTCCCGGACACTGTTCGTCACCCTGGCGGTCGTCGCAGCGGTGGGTGCGGCCCTCTCCTCGGGCTATGCCCTCCGGGTGGCTCGCGTCATCTGGGTTGGCGACCGTCCCGAGCCCGGGGCAGCCGTCGTGACCCCTGACACGGTGGGGGTGGAGCGCTGGGTGCTCGGCACGCTGGCGCTCTTGGTCGTCGGCCTCGGTGTGGCCCCCGGGCCGCTGCTGTCCGTGACGGCCGACGCGGTGGCGCAGATCGCGGGTGGCCGGTGAGCGCGGTGGTGACGTTCGACGCGCTGGTCCTCGCACCAGCCCTCCTCCCGGCGCTGGGTGCCGTGGTGGTGCTCGTCGGTGATGCCGTCGCACCCGCGCGACGGGCACCCTGGGCGCCGCTGCTCGGCATCGTGCTGCTCGTCGTCGGTGCGGCACTGGCACTGCGAGGCTCGCTGTTCGGCGGCACCACGACCGTGATGAGCCTCTGCCTTCCCGACCCGGAGCGCCTGTGCCTGTGGAACGCGCAGCCGAGCACCGGTGTGCTCCAGGCCGGGGTGCTCCTGAGCGCCGCCGGCGCCCTCGCCCTGTTGGGTCAGCAGGACCGCGCAGTGAGCACCACGCTCGTGCTCGCGGCCGCGACCGGCGGCGCCGGGGTCGCCGCGTCCCGGGACGTGGGCACCTGGCTCGTGACCCTGGAGCTGGCGACCGTGCCCCTCGTCGCGTTGGTCGCGCTGCGAGGCACCCGCACCGCCAGCCACGGCGCGCTCACCCTGCTCGTCACCTCCGTGGTGTCCTTCGCGCTGCTCGTGCTCGGCGTGGCCCTGTGGCTCACCGCCACGGGAGAAGCGGTCTTTGCAGGGGACTCCCTCGCCGCGGCGTGGGCCGACCCGTCGCGCCGCCCGGTGCTCGTCCTCGCCGTGACGGTGCTCGTGGCCGGACTGGGTTTCAAGCTCTCCCTCGTGCCGTTCCACGCGTGGACCCCGCAGGCGTTCTCGACCGCCGACCTCGGCACGGCAGCGTTCCTCGCGGCGGCCTCGAAGGTCGCCGCCGTTGCCGCGCTCATCGTGGTGCTCACGCCGTTCGTCGGGAGCGACGCCCCACAGGTCGTGCTCGTCCTCGGTGTGCTCGCGGCCGCGTCGATGCTGCTCGGCAACGTCATGGCGATGCGCCAGGACGACCCCACCAGGCTCCTCGCGTGGTCCACCGTGGCGCAGGCCGGGTGGGTGGTGATGCCGTTGGCGGCGCTCACAGCCGACGGGATCCGCGCCACCGTCGCGTACGTGCTGACGTATGCCGTCGCCACCGTCGTCGCGTTCGCGGCCGTCGCGCGGGTGGGGTCGGCGTCCTTGGAGGGGCATCGTGGGCTGATCCGCCGGGACCCCCTCGCGGGGCTGTCCCTCGGTGTGGCGCTGCTCGTCCTCGCGGGCCTGCCACCGGGTGTCATCGGGTTGGTCGTCAAGGTCATCGCCCTTCGTCCCGTGGTCGAGGGAGGCCTCTGGCCACTCGTGGCGGTCGCCGTCGTCTCCGTGGTCCTGGGGCTCGCCGTCTACCTGCGCTGGTTCGCGGTGCTGCTCGGGCAGCCTGACGCCGCTGCCCGTCCCGACGTGGCACCGCCCCGCCTGCGGGGTGTCACCGGCGTGCTCGTGGTGGGCTCGGTGATCCTTCTCGCCCTCAGCGTGCTGCCCCACCTGCTCCTGGGCCTGCTTCGCTGAGGTGGCGCACCGCATAGTTCCGACGTGGAACGCAATCCCGTCACCAAAGCGTTGGAGGAGACATGCACCGGCACTTCAACGGCCTCAAGACGGCCGCGCTCTTCGGCGGGATCTGGACGCTGTTCCTCCTCATGGGATGGTTCGCGGCCAGCTACTTCGGCAACAGCTCCTTCCTCCTCCTCTTCGCCCTCCTCGGGGTCGGAACCACGGCCTACGGCTACTGGAACTCCGACAAGCTCGCCATCAAGGCCATGCACGCCTACCCGGTCAGCGAGGCCGAGGCGCCTGTGATGTATCGCATCGTCAGCGATCTCTCGACGCGCGCCGGCAAGCCGATGCCGCGGCTCTACGTGTCACCGACGCCGGCCCCCAATGCCTTCGCCACGGGCCGCAACCCGGAGAACTCCGCCGTGTGCTGCACCGAGGGCATCCTCGGGCTGCTCGACGAGCGTGAGCTGCGAGGGGTGCTGGGCCACGAGCTGATGCACGTCTACAACCGCGACATCCTCATCTCCTCGGTCGCCGCAGGCGTCGCGGGCGTGATCGGCACGGTCGGGCAGTTCCTGTCCTTCGGCATGTTCTTCGGTGGCGGCGACAACGAGGACCGCAACCCCATCGCCGGGCTCGCCCTGGCGATCCTCGCGCCGCTCGCGGCGATGGTCGTGCAGCTCGCGATCTCGCGCACCCGCGAGTACGACGCGGATGAGGACGGAGCCACACTCACGGGCGACCCGCTGGCCCTCGCGTCGGCCCTGCGCAAGCTCGAGCTCGGCACGGCCCGGTCCCCGTTGGCGCCGACCAACGACGTCGTCAACGCGAGCCACATGATGATCGCCAACCCGTTCCGGGCCCAGGACGTCTCTCGCCTGATGGCCACCCACCCGCCGATGGGTGAGCGCATCGCCCGCCTCGAGCAGATGGCCTACGGTCACCGGATCAACCCCTAACGGGGTGGCTTTCCGGGCGCAGGGGTAACTGGCGCGACGGGTGTGACCACTGTGGATCGCAACTACTCGAATGTCGAATCAGATTCTGCCGTAGGCGAACTCGCTATGCCTGACTCTTGCGTCCCGAACAAGCGTCCTAGAGAATCCTCGGTATGGAACAGCAGCCGAACAGCCTCGAGGAGCGTCGCTCCCGGCTGTTGGCTGCCGCGGGGGCTCTTGAGGGCATGGATGCCGTGCTGCACCAGGCGGCGGGCAGTGAGCTGGCCGAGCTGATGACCTTGACGGACCGGGTGGCGTCGCTGTCGGCGGCTTCTCGGGTGTCGATCACGGTGGAGGCGGT
>JBDTDY010000280.1:0-3851 GCA_039922835.1 Ornithinibacter sp. | reverse complement strand
GAGGCACCCCCCACCCCGAGCCACCCAGGAGACACCATGTTCATCGCCATCCTCGACTTCGGAACCACGATGGGGGACCGCGCCTGTGCCCTGGCCCAGCTGGACGGCGAGCGTCCACTGGTGTCCTCGATGCCGGGAAACCTCGCCTTCCGCGTCTACGCCTCGCGCGAGGACGACCGCCGTGACGGTCGTGCACGAGTGGGCGAACCACGTCTCGTTCCTCGCCTACCTCGCGTCTGACGCCTTTGTCCGGTCCACTGCCGTGCTGCGGCCCCTGATCACCGACGGACCCGTGAGCCGCCGGTTCCACGCCGAGCTGGTCGAGGCCGTCGCCTGACGCGCTCGCCCTCCTACGATCATCACGTGGGAGCCCTCCAGTGACGCGCGAGGCGTTCGCGTTCACCCGGTCCTTCGCGAGGACCGGCCCGAACGAGCTTCTCGTCGATCGTCACTACCTGTTGTGTGTCTCCTCGGGAGCGTTGCGGCTCGAGGCGCAAGGACGACGATGGTTGCTCCCCCCGGCCCGGGCTGCCCTGGTGCGCGCCGATCGACCGGTCACGGTCACCATCGGGCAGCCGTCGAGGACCGCCTCCGTGCTCTTCCACGTCGACTTCGCACCTCCACCTCCGCAGGACCTCACGGTGTTCGACCTCGACCCGCTGGCTCGCGCGCTCCTCGCCGAGTGCGGGTCCTGGCAGGAGACGCCGGAGCCGTTGCCGCCGTATGCGCGCGCCGTCTTCGGGGCCCTGGCCGCGGTGGCTTGGCGGCTGGCCGAGCGCCCCAGCCCCATCACGATGGCGATCGGTCGCTCCGTGGAGGTGCGGGACGCGTTGCGGTTCACCGAGGAACGACTCGGTGAGGAGATCCGGTTCGAGGACGTCGCGGCCGAGGTCGGGCTCGTGCCACGCTCACTGGCGCGCCGGTTCGAGGCCGAGATCGGGATGACCTGGCGGGCCACCCTCCGGAGGATGCGGGTGTTGCGGGCCGTCGAGCTGCTGGCAGCCGACGACACCCCGATCACCACGATCGCCCACGAGGTGGGCTACGGCTCGCTGTCGGCGTTCAACGCAGCCTTCCGCGAGCTGACGCACACGACCCCCTCGGGCTGTCGCGCCACGTTCACCGGCTGACCGTCGGGCGTGAGTCAGATGACGGCGGACGGTGGGCCTCACCCGTTCAGCACGGGGGAAATGAGAGCCGATGACGGGAATCGAACCCGCGTGTCCAGCTTGGGAAGCTGGCGCTCTACCATTGAGCTACATCGGCGAGCCGGGTCACGACCGCCACAGCGACCTCCCCGGCGCCGGGAAGTCTAACCCAACCGCACCGCCCCTCACTCGGCGGCCCGAGGGTGCCCGAGTAGCCTGACCACGTGCTCCTCTCCGACCGTGACATCGCTGCCGAGATCGAGACCGGACGGGTGCGTCTGGACCCGTGGGATCCCTCGATGATCCAGCCGAGCAGCGTCGACGTGTGCCTCGACAAGTTCTTCCGGCTCTTCGACAACCACAAGTACCGAGTGATCGACCCGTCCCAGGACCAGGCCGACCTCACCCGACTCCTGGAGGTCGACCCGCAGGAGGGCTTCGTGCTGCACCCCGGGGAGTTCGTCCTGGGGTCCACCCTCGAGACGGTCTCCCTGCCCGACGACCTGGCTGCTCGGGTCGAGGGCAAGTCGAGCCTGGGCCGGCTGGGTCTGCTGACCCACGCCACCGCCGGGTTCGTCGACCCGGGGTTCACCGGCCACGTCACCCTCGAGCTCTCCAACGTCGCGACGCTGCCGATCATGTTGTGGCCGGGGATGAAGATCGGCCAGCTCGCCTTCTTCCGCCTGTCCTCACCGGCGGAGAACCCCTACGGGTCGGCGTCGCACGGCTCGCACTATCAGGGCCAGCGTGGCCCCACGGCAAGCCGCAGCTTCCAGAACTTCCACCGAGCAGACGTCTGACCAGCACATTTTCGGGGTCGAGCCGCAATCCGCGGAGTGTGATGGCTCCGAACCACGGGGGAGAGCACCTGGAGGATGAACTGATGGAAGAGCGGAACACCGACCACGGCGGCCAGCGTGAATCGCCGACCGCGCACGACTCGCGCCCGGACCCCACACCCCACCCTGACGTGGCCGCAGCCCTGCTCGACCCCGAGGGTGGCGCCGGCGCCGAGCTGCGGGGCCACGTGCCCGAGGACCCCCGGGGTGTGGTGCTCATCCTGCACGGTGGTGCCGAGGACAGCCGGATGCCGGTGCGCTGGTGGAGCCTGGCCGTGCTGCGGATGCTCCCTTTCGCCACGGTGATCTCTCGCCGCGCGGGCGACGACCTCGCCGTGGTCCGGCTGAAGTACCGGGTTCGCGGCTGGAACGGCATCCGTCAGGACCCGGTGCAGGACGCCAGGTGGGCTCTGGAGCGGATTCGCTGCGTCCTCCCCGGTCGGCCCATCGCGCTGGTCGGGCACTCCATGGGCGGCCGGGTGGCACTCCACCTCGCCAACCAGCCCGACGTCGCGGCGATCGCAGCCCTGGCCCCGTGGATCGTGGGTGACGTCGCTTCTCCCCGACCCGGGACGAGGATCCTGCTCATGCACGGCACCCGTGACCGGATGACCGACCCGCGCCGCACGGAGGTCATCGCCGAGCGCTACTCGCGCGAGGGGGCCGACGTGACGCACGTCGCCGTGGACGGCGAGACCCATGCGATGCTGCACCACCCGGGCCGGTGGCACGACGACGTGGCCACCTTCGTGACCGACGCCCTCGCCCCCTCCGACCACAGCCAGTGAGTCCTTCGCTCGGCGCACCCTAGGGGCGCGAGCGAGGAGTGAGCCGTACGACCGGGATGTCACGGGTCGTGCGGTTCACGTAGGTGCGCAGCTGGGGCACGGTGCGCACGAGAGCCGGCCAGGCCTCGATCTTCTCGTCTGCGTCGAGCACGGTTGCGAGGACCTCCAGCTCCCGGCCTGGCAGCAGCACCCTCGCTCTCGGGTCGGCGCGCAGGTTCAGCAGCCAGTCCGGGTCGGAGTCCTGACCCATGGCGCTCGCCACGACCAGCCAGCTGCCCGTGCTTTCCGTGAGGTGCGCGAGCTGGACGGACCGGGGCCGCATGCTGCGTCGGCCCGTCGTCGTCAGGGTGAGCATGGGGAGGGTCGGCCTGCCCGTGATCGTCACCCGGCCGCGCGACCAGCGGAACACCGTGGGGTCGACGCGAGCCGCCACGTGCCGAACCGCCCAGGACCCGGCCCGGGTCGCCGAGAACGCATTGACCGCGCGGCTGTACACACAGGACACCGTATGCCGGGCACGCCACGTCGCGTCGACACCGGGTCTGGGGGGTGGCCGGCATACAGGTGGGTGCGGGAGCATCGGGGCCGTGGACACCATCGAAGCTCACCTGGGCATCTCGCTGATCAACGCCATCGGCGTCGTCATCTCGGCCACGATCCTCTACGTCGCGCTCTCCGCCGTCGTACGGGTGTGGGGGAGGCGGCTCACCGCGAACCCCACGACGGGGAGCATCGCGCTGGTCACCCTCGTCGGCTCGATCGCTGCCCGCGCGACGCTGGGCAACTCACCGAACTTGCTGGGCGGCCTCGTCGCCATCGGCATGCTGGTGCTGCTCGAGCGGGTCTTCGGACGGTGGAGCTCGGCCACGCGTGCCCTGGTGCCGAGGTGGGGTCGCTCGGCCGTGGTGCTCATGGCGGGGCAGAGCGTGCGCACCGAGGCGTTGGCCAGGTTCGGGATGACCGAGGCGATGCTGTGGAGCCAGCTGCGCACCCACGGGATCAGGAGTCGTGACGAGGTGGCAGTCGTTGTCCTCGAACCCCGCGGTTCGGTGAGCGTGTTGCGCGCGAGCACGCCA
>JBDTDY010000279.1:0-5049 GCA_039922835.1 Ornithinibacter sp. | reverse complement strand
CCACCTACTTCTTGGTGACCTGCGCACCCGCGCCGTCAGAGGTCAGGGCGGCGATGAAGGCCTCCGGCGGCACCTCGACCGAGCCGATGTTCTTCATCCGCTTCTTGCCCGCCTTCTGCTTCTCGAGGAGCTTGCGCTTGCGCGAGATGTCCCCCCCGTAGCACTTGGCGAGCACGTCCTTGCGGATCGCGCGGATGTTCTCTCGGGCGATGACCCGGGCGCCGACGGCGGCCTGGATCGGCACCTCGAACTGCTGGCGCGGGATGAGCTCCTTGAGCTTGCCCGCCATCATCAGCCCGTAGCCGTAGGCCCGGTCCTTGTGCACGATGGAGCTGAACGCGTCGACGGTCTCGCCCTGGAGCAGGATGTCGACCTTGACGAGGTCGGCGACCTGGTCGCCGTCGGTCTCGTAGTCCAGGGAGGCGTAGCCGCGGGTGCGTGACTTGAGCATGTCGAAGAAGTCGAAGACGATCTCGGCGAGCGGCATCGTGTAGCGCATCTCGACGCGCTCCTCGGAGAGGTAGTCCATCCCGAGCAGGGTGCCGCGCTTGCCCTGGCACAGCTCCATGACCGCGCCGATGAACTCGCTCGGGGTGAGGATCGTGGCGCGCACGACGGGCTCACGCACCTCGGCGATCTTCCCGCCGGGGAACTCGCTCGGGTTCGTCACGACGATGACCTTGCCGTCGTCCATGCTCACCTCGTAGACGACGTTGGGCTGGGTGGAGATGAGGTCGAGGTCGAACTCACGCTCGAGGCGCTCGCGCACGATCTCCAGGTGCAGCAGGCCGAGGAACCCGCAGCGGAAGCCGAAGCCGAGCGCCACGGACGTCTCGGGCTCGTAGACGAGGGCGGCATCGTTGAGCTTGAGCCTGTCGAGGGCGTCGCGCAGGTCGGGGTAGTCCGAGCCGTCGATCGGGTAGAGGCCCGAGAACACCATCGGCTTGGGGTCGCGGTAGCCGCCGAGCGCCACGGATGCCGGCTTCCCGGCATTCGTCACGGTGTCACCGACGCGGGACTGGCGCACGTCCTTGACACCGGTGATGAGGTAGCCGACCTCACCGACCCCGAGGCCCTTGCCCGGCACCGGCTCCGGGCTGATGACACCGATCTCGAGCAGCTCGTGCGTCGCCTTGGTCGACATCATCACGATCTTCTCGCGCGGGTTGAGGTTGCCGTCGATGACCCGCACGTAGGTGACGACGCCGCGGTAGGTGTCGTCGACCGAGTCGAAGATCATCGCGCGCGCGGGGGCGTCGGCGTCACCCGACGGCGCGGGGATCTGGCGGACGATGTCGTCCAGGAGCGGCTCGACGCCGACACCGGTCTTGCCCGAGACCCGGAAGCAGTCGTCCGGCTCACAGCCGATCAGCCCGGCCAGCTCCTCGGCATACTTGTCCGGCTGCGCCGCGGGAAGGTCGATCTTGTTGAGCACGGGGATGATCGTGAGCTCGTTCTCCATCGCGAGGTAGAGGTTCGCGAGGGTCTGGGCCTCGATGCCCTGCGCGGCGTCGACGAGGAGCACGGCACCCTCGCACGCGGCGAGGCTGCGGCTCACCTCGTAGGTGAAGTCGACGTGGCCGGGGGTGTCGATCATGTTGAGCACGTGGCGCGACCCATCGAGGTCCCAGGGCATCCGCACGGCCTGGCTCTTGATGGTGATGCCGCGCTCGCGCTCGATGTCCATCCGGTCCAGGTACTGCGCTCGCATGGCCCGGTCGTCGACCACTCCGGTGATCTGGAGCATGCGGTCGGCCAGGGTCGACTTGCCGTGGTCGATGTGGGCGATGATGCAGAAGTTGCGGATCGCCTCCGGCGGCGTGGCGTGCGGCTGCAGCGCGTTGCGGGCGCGGGGGGACACGGCTGGGGGTTTCCTTGCGGTCGGGGTGATCAGGGCACGGGGCCCCAGTCTCCCACGATTCCCGACGTCAGGTGGGCGAGGGGTAGAACCGCGCGAGGCCCGACACGGCGATCCGCACCGCGCCCGGACCGGGAAGGTCACCGAGCGTGCGCACCTGGACCTCGACAAGGTCTGCGCCCGAGCCGACCCGCACGCGCACCAAGGCGTCGTGACCGAAGTAGTCCCCGCCCACCACCTCACCGGGCGTGCCGTCCACGGCATCCGCGGGCAGCAGGCGCAGCTGCTCGGGTCTCAGCATCACCACGCCATTCGCGGGGTGGTCACTGTCGTGGTCGACGGCCATCGGACCGAGTGCGGTGCTGGCAACTGCCCTGATCACCTGGGCCGGGAGCTCGACGACGTGGCCGACGAAGCGCGCGACGCCCAGCCCTGACGGCCTGCGGTAGACGGCCTCCGGGGAGTCGTGCATCTGGACCAGCCCGTCGTCGAGCACCGCGACCGTGTCTGCCACCGAGAGGGCCTCGTCCTGGTCGTGGGTCACGATGAGCGCGGTCGCCCGCGAGCGTTCCAGCGCCTCGCGCACGTGCGCCCGCACCGACTCGCGCAGGGAGGCGTCGAGCGCCGAGAACGGCTCGTCGAGCAGCACCAGGGACGGGTCGGGTGCCAGGGCCCGGGCCACGGCCACCCGCTGCTGCTGGCCGCCCGAGAGCTCGGCGGGCCGCCGGTCCTGCATGCCTGCCAGGCCCACGAGCTCGAGCACCTCCGCCACTCGCGGAGAGTGCCGCCGTCGTGCGCGGCTGAGCCCGAACGCGACGTTTTCACCGACACTCAGGTGCGGGAAGAGCGCACCCTCCTGGGGCACCAGGGCCACGCCGCGCCTCTCCGGGGGGAGCGAGCGACCAGCGCCGCTGACCACGGTGTCGCCGATCCTGATCTCGCCGGCCGCCGGCTCCACGAAGCCGGCGACAGCGCGCAGCAGCGTGGTCTTGCCGCATCCCGACGGGCCGAGGACGGCCGTGACCTGCCCGCTGGGCACCTCGAGGTCGACGCCGCGCAGCACGCGGTGCGCGCCCAGGGCGACCTCGAGCCCGACGATGCTCAGTGCGCTCATCAGGGTGCTCCTCCGTGGGTAGCGGTCGCTCGCATGAGCCAGATCGTGGGCAGCACGGCCACGGCCACCAGGGCCAGACCGTAGGGGGCAGCCGCTCCGTAGGCTCCCACGCCGGTCTCGGTCCACACCCTGGTGGCCAGGGTGTCGACGCCGGTGGGTCGCAGCAAGAGCGTGGCAGGCAGCTCCTTCATGCAGGTGAGCAGCACCAGCGCGCTGCCCGCCGCGATCCCCGGGGCGGCCAGCGGCAGCGTCACCCGGCGCAGCACCCCTGCGGGCGTGACTCCCAGGCTGCGGGCCACCTCCTCGCCCGCGACGGGACTCTGCCGCACCGAGCTGCGCACCGACCCGACCGCCACCGGCAGGAACAGCACGACGTAGCCCAGCACGAGCAGCGGCCACTGCTGGTAGGCCCACGGCACCAGTCGCACGCCGAGGAACACCAGGGCGAGCGCGACGACGATGCCGGGAAGTGCGTGGCCGGCATAGGTCGCCTGCTCCACGACGGTGCTCAGTCGCCCCCGGTGCCGTGCAGCGAGGATGCCGACCGGCACGGCGCCCAGCGTGCAGGCGAGGGCGCCGAGCACCGAGAGCCAGAGCGTCGCCACCACGCCCTCGGCCAGCCCCGTGACGTCGAGCCCGCCCGAGCTCCCGGTGGCGAACCACCAGAGCAGGGAGGCGATGGGGAAGACCAGCGCGAGCGCGATCACGGTGTGAGCCAGCGGGAGCAGCACGTGCGAGAGGCGGCCCAGGCGCAGCGGTTCGGCTCGGCGCGCGGCACCGGCCCCGACCCGCGCGACGTCTCTGCGTCGCACCCGGGTCTCGGTGACGCTGATCGCGATGGTGATGAGCACGAGCAACAGGGCCAGCACGGCGGCGGGGGTGCGCTCGAAGCTGGAGCGGTAGGAGGAGTAGATGACCCGGGTGAACGCGTCGTAGCGCAGGATGGAGACCGCACCGAAGTCGCTGAGGGTGTAAAGCGCGACGAGCAGCCCGCCAGCAGCCGCGGCGGGGCGCACCTGTCGCAGGGTCACCTCCCGCAAGGCTTGGATCGGGCTGCGTCCAAGGCTGCGGGCGACCTCCTCGAGCGCCGGGTCCGCACGGTGCAGCGCTGCCAGGACCGGGAGGTAGACGTAGGGGTAGCAACAGAGGGTCAATACGAGCACGGCCCCCGCGAGGCCCGCGACGTCGGGCACCGCGGAGACCCACGCGAAGGCGGCGACATAGCTGGGCACCGCGAGGGGAAGCGGCGCGAGAACGGCCAGCACCCGCCTCCCCGGGAGGTCGGTGCGGCTGACGAGCACGGCGAGGACGGTGCCGATGGCCAGGCTCAGTGCCGTGACGAGCGTGACCAGCAGCAGGCTCCGCGCGATGAGCACACCGGTGCGCTCACGCACCAGGATCTCCAGGACACGAGCCGGACCGGCCTCCCCCGCCCGCACCGCGAGGTAGCAGATGGGCAGCACGGCGACCAGGGCGACCACCACGGCCGGAGCGGTGAGGAACACCGGTGCTCGCCGGCTGCGTCGGGTCCGCGTGGTCACGGCGCTCAGGTCAGTCCCACCTCGTCCAGCAGGGCCAGGGTCTGCTCGAGGGAGTCCAGCGCGTTGAGGTCCACGCTGGATCCCTTCAGGTCCGCCAACGGCACGAGGTCGTGCGTCGTGGACGTGATGCCAGACACCACCGGGTATTCGGCTGTCGTGTCGGCGAAGTACTGCTGTGCGTCCTGCGAGAGGAGGTGCTCGACCACCTTGACCGCTGCGTCCTGCTGGTCCGAGCCCGCCAGGATGCCGACCCCCGCCACGTTGATGAGCGCGCCGGGGTCATCGGTGTCGAGGAAGCGGATCTTCGCGTTCACCGCGTCGGCGCCCTTCTCCGCGACCCGCTCGTACCAGTAGTAGTGGTTCACCAGGCCCAGGGCGGCCTGACCGGAGTCGACGGCGTCGAGCACCAGGACGTTGCTGTCGTAGGCAACGGGCACGTTGTCCTTGAACTCCTCGAGCCACTGCTTGGCTCCGGCCTCACCCTTGGCGACGCGCAGCGCGGTGACGAAGGACTGGAAGGAGGCGTTCGTCGGGGC
>JBDTDY010000278.1:0-3214 GCA_039922835.1 Ornithinibacter sp. | reverse complement strand
GGTGCGCGAGCACGCTGCCGAGGGGCTGACGACCGATGCTGACGAGCTCCCCCTGGTGCGAGGCCTTGGGCCGAAGGTCCTGCGGCGGGCCGAGCAGCTCCTCGCCGACTGACGCATGCACGCGCGGGACACGGTCTTCGCTCTCGGTCGACCGAGAGGGATGCCGTGCCGTTCCTTCGGTAGCGTCGGCGCCATGCCGTCTGCCCGTGGAACGCTCCCCTGGTCACCCGTCGCCGACCATCCTGACCTGCTCGCGGTTGCCGTGGCGGCTGCCCTCCCATTGGTGCCCGGGGCCCTCGTGGCGCCCATCGACCCGGGCCTGGCCGACACGGCCGCCTTCTGCACGGCATACGACGTGTCGTTGGCGGCGAGCGCGAACTGTGTCGTGGTCGCCGGGCGCCGCGGCGAGGCGATCACCCATGCCGCCGTGATGGTGCTCGCCACCGACCGCGCCGATGTCAACGGGGTGGTGCGCAAGCACCTGGGGGCACGCAAGATCTCGTTCGCACCGATGGAGGATGCCGTGGGGCTGACCGGGATGGAATTCGGCGGGATCACTCCCATCGGGCTGCCAGACGGGTGGCCGGTGCTCGTCGACCCAACCGTGGTTGCTGCCGGTGAGGTCGTCATCGGGAGCGGACTGCGTCGCAGCAAGGTGCTCCTGGACGGTGCCGCGCTGCTCGGGCTGCCCGGGGCCGTGGAGGTCGCGCTCGCGCAGCGGTGACAGCACGGCTCGTGCCGCGCAGCGGTGCCCACTCGACCGGTGCGTCCGGCATCCGGTCGGTCGGGAGCGATCCGTCAGGAGGTGCGGTCGCGCAGATCGGTGACGTGCCGGGAGACGGAGGGGTCCAGGCCGAGGCCGATCGCGAGGTAGGTCGCGGCGAAGTCGGTGAGCGCGATGAGCGAGGCGAGGCGCTCGATCGGCTCACCGGGGCGGGCCTCCTGCTCCCAGACCGTGACCCCCGCGTCGCGCGCTGCGCCGATGACGGCATTGGCGAGGGAGACCCCGCGCGGGTCGAGGCCGGGGTCGCGCAGCGCGAGCAGCCCCAGGCGCGGGGTGGGCGGGCCGTCGAGGTAGGGGTCGGCGAAGATGTCGCCGCCACCGGTGGGGGCAGGGGATGCCGGGGATGCCGGGCCCGAACCGCCGCCGTAGGGGCCGTCGAGGCAGGCGACGACCTGGGCCGCGGCATCCGGCAGTGAGCCGTGGGTGGCGGGGACGCGAGCGGTGCGGGCGAGCATCGAGGCGGCGCGGCCGGCTGCGACCCCGGTGAGCGGGCCGTCACCGAGCACGACGGGCACCGTGGCGGCGAGGCCGGTGGCGAGGACCTTGGCGGGGTTGACGAAGGCCTCGGAAGAGGGTCGACACTCTTCGGCGACCTCGTCGAGCACGGCAGCAACCCGATCGAGAACGTCTGGGGCACAGTGGATCAGGCCCATCGCGTCTGCCGCGAAGAGCACCGGGGTGAGCAGGGACCAGAGTGCGGTGCGTGAGGAAGGTGCCGGGATCGCGACGTCGACGTGGATGCCGTGGGCCCGGGCGCAGACGTCGGCCAGCGGTGAGCCGGCGGCGCCGACGGTGAGCACGGACGCGCCACGACGGGCGGCCTCGGCGGCCAGTGCGAGCGGGCCTGCGGCGCGGCCCGACTGGGAGACCGCGATGACGAGGTCGAGGGGGCCGACCCAGCCCGGGAGGGGTGCATCACGGCGGCAGGACAGTGGAACCGGGGAGCCGGGCTCGGCGAGGAGGTCGAGCACGTCGCCGACGACTGCACTGCCGCCGAGTGCCGCGACGAGCACGGACCGGGGGCGCTCACCCTGGGCCGCTCGGGCGGCTCCTGCCTCCTGCGCTGCGACGACCGCGCGGCGCACCTGGGCGCCTGCGGAGGCCAGTGAGCGCAGGCTGTCTCGGGTGTCGAGCGTCTGCAGCGCGCTGACGTCATCGAGTCGTGCCTCGTCGAGCCAGGGCATCTGCGCCTCCTGCGTTAGTGCGGTCGAGGGAGTGTCAGGAGGGGCGGCGCGCCTCGTCGACGAGGAGCACCGGGACACCCTCGTCGATCCGGTAGGCGAGACCGCACTCCGAGGAGGTGCAGACGAGCTCGTGGCCGGTGGGGCCGGTCTCGTCGCGCAGCTCGCTGCGGCAGTTGGGGCAGCGGAGGATCTCGCGCAGCCACGGCTCGATCGGTGCCACGGGGGTGTCGTGCTCGCTCATGCGATCCCTTCCGGGGGTGGTGTTCGCTGACTGATCCGATCCTCCCACAGGCGGTGGGTCAGCCGGTTGCGCGCACCAGGGCGAGCACCTCGTCGCGCACGAGCGCCATGGTCTCGGCGTCGGCGGCCTCGACGTTGAGCCGGAGCAGTGGCTCGGTGTTGGAGGCCCTCAGGTTGAGCCACCACATCGGGTCCCCCGTGCCGCCGGCGTGCACGAGCGTCAACCCGTCGAGCTCGTCGACCTCGACACCCTGGTCCGCGGCCCAGACGCGGACGTGCTCGGTGCTGGCCACGGCATCCTCGACCGTGGAGTTGATCTCGCCGGACGCGGCATACCGGCTCAGGTCTGCCATCACCTCGCTGAGGGCGGCAGGCTGCTCGCCGAGCGCGGCCAGCACGTGCATCGCGGCGAGCATGCCCGTGTCGGCGAACCAGAAGTCGCGGAAGTAGTAGTGCGCACTGTGCTCCCCACCGAAGACCGCGTCGTTGCGCGCCATCTCGGCCTTGATGAACGAGTGCCCGACGCGAGTGCGCACCGCGCGGGCCCCCGTCGCGGCGATGACCTCGGGCACCTGCGCCGAGGTGATGACGTTGTGGACGATGGCGACGTCACCGGCATCCGCCCCCTCGGCGACCGCGCGGGCCACCTCGCGGCGAGCGATCAGGCCCGTGATCGCGCTGGGGCTGACGGGCTCACCGCGTTCGTCGACGACGAAGCACCGGTCGGCGTCACCGTCGAAGGCGAGCCCGAGGTCGGCCCCGTGCTGGCGCACCGCCGCCTGGAGGTCGACGAGGTTCGCGGGGTCGAGGGGGTTGGCCTCGTGGTTGGGAAAGGTGCCGTCGAGCTCGAAGTAGAGGGGGATTACCGTGATCGGCAGCTCGGGCAGGCCGGCGGCCGTGCCGAGAACAGCCGGCACGGTGTGACCACCCATGCCGTTGCCCGCGTCGACGACGACCGTGAGCGGTCGTGAGCCGGAGATGTCGACGAGCCCGCGCAGGAAGGTGG
>JBDTDY010000277.1:0-3716 GCA_039922835.1 Ornithinibacter sp. | reverse complement strand
GGGGTCGCGATCAGCGAGGCCATCTACTCCACCTTCGCCCGCAATCCCTACCCCGGCGGGCTGACCTACTCCGGGCACCCACTGGCCTGCGCTGCTGCGGTCGCCACCATCCGGGCGATGGAGGACGAGGACCTGGTCAACCGTGCCGCCGATCTGGGCGAGCGGATCATCGGCCCCGGACTGCGCGCCTTGGCAGCACAGCACCCATGGATCGGGGAGGTCCGTGGCACCGGTGTCTTCTGGGCACTCGAGCTGGTCTCGGACCGTACGACGCGCGAACCGCTGGCCCCCTACGGTGGCAGCAGCCCAGCAATGGCAGCGGTCGTCAAGGCCTGCCACGACGGCGGCATGATCCCCTTCTCGAACTTCAACCGCATCCACGTCGTTCCGCCCCTCAACATCCCCGAAGCCGACCTACGTCAAGGCCTCGAGATCCTCGATCGTGCTCTGAGGTTCGCTGAAAACCAGCACGCTTGACCCAGGAGACCCATGCACAGCCACTTGAAGCCGACCGCCTACGAGCGCCACGCCCCCGACCCGCGCCTGGTGCAGTCGGCACTGGCACCGAGCAGGCAGAGCGTGTTCTGGATCGAGGATGCGGCCCCGGCCGGGACCGGGGCAATCGCAGCGGCGACAACCCAGCAGCTCACCGCCTCGACCACTGCCGACCTCGTGGTCGTCGGCGGCGGATACCTGGGTCTGTGGACCGCACTGCTGGCCAAACGCCGCAACCCCGGCAGCAGAGTCGTGCTTCTGGAAGCCCAACGAATCGGCTGGGCCGCCTCCGGTCGCAACGGCGGATTCTGCGAAGCGTCCATCACCCACGGTGAAGTCAACGGCCGCTCACGGTGGCCCGATGAGTACGACGAGCTCGACAGGCTCGGCCGGGCCAACCTCGACGCTTTCGAGAACGACGTGTCGGCCCTCGGACTGGATTGTCACTGGGAGCGGACCGGCACGGTCCAGGTCGCCGTCGAGCCCCACGAGATCGAGTGGCTCGGAGAGAACCGTTTGGCCGCCGAGGAGGTCCGCAAGCTCATCAACAGCCCGCTGTTCCTGGCTGGCGCTCAGGACAGCGACGAATGTGCCTTGGTCCACCCGGCCCGCCTGGCCAACGAGTTGGCCCGCGTGGCCCGCGAGCACGGGGTGGAGATTTTCGAGAACTCCGCGGTCACCGGCGTACGGACCACCCGCAGCCCCCACGTGATCGTCGAGACCGCTGGTGCCTCGGTCACCGCCGACCGGGTCGTTCTGGCCACCAACGTGTTCCGGTCCCTGCTTCGCCGCAACCGCCTGATGACCATCCCGGTCTATGACTACGTCCTGATGACCGAACCGCTCAGCGACGCTCAGAAGACCGCCGTCGGATGGGAAGGTCGCCAAGGCTTGGGCGACCTGGCCAATCAGTTCCACTACTCGCGGCTGACCGCCGACAACCGCATCCTCTACGGCGGCTACGACGCCATCTACCACGCGGGAAGGAAGGTCAAGGCTGGTTATGAGGAGCGACCCGAGACGTTCGAGAAGCTCGGTTCGCACTTCTTCGCTACCTTCCCACAGCTCGAAGGGCTCACCTTCACTCACCGCTGGGCCGGCGCCATCGACACCTGCACCCGCTTCACCGCCTACTACGGCACAGCAAGGCAAGGGCGCGTCGCCTACGCCGCAGGCTTCACCGGCCTCGGGGTCGGAGCGACCCGCTTCGCCGCCGAGGTCCTGCTGGATCTGCTCGCCGGCGAGACCACAGAACGCACCCAGCTAAAGATGGTCCGCAGTCGCCCGCTGCCGTTCCCGCCGGAGCCCGCTGCCGCCCTCGGGATCAACCTCACCCGCCGGTCCCTGAACCACGCCGACCATCGACAAGGCCGCCGCAACCTGTTTCTGCGTGCCCTCGACGCCGCCGGCCTGGGGTTCGACTCCTGACACGACGTGGCCTCGGTCGCGACGGCTGCCACCGCGGCTTGACTACCCCGGGACCGGGCTGACGCTCGGACCTCGAGGAGGCCTGCCCGACCTGAGCTCGTAGTCGTCAGCGGTGGCGGAGGGTGTACAGCGACTGCCCGTCGGTCTCCTGGCCGTAGACGAACCTGTCGACGGCCAACCCGGCCTCGAACACGAGTCGCTCGAATGCCGCGCGATCGAAGCGCGTGCAGTGCAACGGCCCCGACCACTGCAGCGGCCCGTACCCTTCGGGGTTCTCTGCCCAGTCGAGGACGCCCTCCTCGACGAATCCTGTGATGACGGCGCGACCACCCGGGGCGAGCAGGCGCGCGATCTCCTTGAGGTAGGCGGCGCTTTCGTCAGACTGCATGTGCGAGAACACGGAGTAGGCGTAGAAGACGTCGACCGATGCGTCGTCGCCCGGGATCGTGTACTCGCGGGTGCCACTCGGGTTGTAGCGCCGGTTCGCGAGGTCGACCCGGGTGAAGTGGGTGTGCTCGTCCTCGAGGTTGGCCTTCGCCCAGTTGATGAGAACGGCCTGCACGTCGACGCCGTGGTAATCAGCGATGTGGCCGAACGCCTGCTTCACGCCGACCGCGAGCCGACCGGCGCCGCAGCCCCAGTCGAGCAGCCGCGACCGAGCGTCGAGCCCCGCGTACTGCTCGAGCTGACGAACGTCGCGGGCCGCGAGGTCATGGAAGGCCTGGTCGTCCTTGAAGTGCTCCCCGCCCATGCGCAACTCGACCGGTGGCAGTGGGATGGATGGGTCCGCGGCGACGTGGTCCGACTCATCGGCAGCCCCGCTCCGCAGCACGTTGACGGCCTGGCGCACCTGACGACGCGTCTCGACCCTGATCCCTCCGGCCTCTTGACGGACGACGTCGACGATCTGGCCACGCAACACTTCCAATTCGGTTTGCTGCGCCACGAGGCTGTCGGCGAGGACGATGGTGCGCTTGTTGATCGTCGCGAGCTGCATCGCGCGCAGCTTGTCGCCCTGATGCAGCGACTTGTCCGTTCGGCGGACCAAACGGTTCATCGGTCTCACGTAACGGTTCAGAACGACGAATCCCCCCACGATCACCAGTCCGACGCCGATCACCGAAAGGAGTTCGAGGAGCATGCCGCGACCCTAGCCGCGGTCATGGACGGCAGCGCTCAGGGTCCCTTCAAGTGGTCTCTTGACCGCCACGGATGGCAGGATGCGATCGCCGGTCCCGCCATGGGACCGTCCCGGGGAAGGTGCGCCATGCCCGGTTTCGGAACGCGACGTCCACGAGAGGGCGGTCATGGGTCAGGTCTTCCAGGTTCTCGGGTCACTGCTGATCCTTGCCGGCTTCGCGGCAGCCCAACGTGGCTTGCTGGACCAGAAGTCGCGCAGCTATCTGGTCCTCAACCTGGTCGGATCAGGCATCTTGGCTGTCAACGCCATCTCCGGGCAGCAGTGGGGCTTTGTACTCCTTGAGGGCGTGTGGGCCATCGTGTCCGCCTTCAGCCTGGTCGGTGTGATGCGTCGCACCGCCTCGCCGAGTGTTCAAGGCTGACGGTCGCGAACCCACGTTGCTCGCAGGGAACTCACTAGGGTGAGGAATATGCGTGCACTGGTGAAGCGCGGCCCGGGGCCGGGCCTGGATCTCGAGGACATTCCGGAGCCGACGACCGGACCGGATGAGGTCAAGATCCGGGTCTTGAGAGCGGGCCTGTGCGGCACTGACCTGCATCTCTACGACTGGGACGAATGGGCGGCGTCGACGGTGCAACCACCGATGACGATC
>JBDTDY010000276.1:0-6376 GCA_039922835.1 Ornithinibacter sp. | reverse complement strand
AAGGCCTACAACCCGTTGTTCATCTACGGCGACTCCGGGCTCGGCAAGACCCACCTGCTGCACGCCATCGGGCACTACGCGCGCAACCTCTTCCCCCACGTGAAGGTCCGCTACGTGAACTCCGAGGAGTTCACCAACGACTTCATCAACAGCATCCGCGACGACAAGGCGGCGAACTTCCAGCGCCGCTACCGCGACGTCGACGTGCTGCTCATCGACGACATCCAGTTCCTCCAGGGCAAGGTGCAGACGCAGGAGGAGTTCTTCCACACGTTCAACACCCTGCACAACTCCAACAAGCAGGTCGTCATCACCAGCGACGTGCCGCCCAAGCTGCTCAGCGGCTTCGAGGCCCGGATGCGGTCCCGCTTCGAGATGGGCCTGCTCACCGACGTGCAACCCCCCGACCTCGAGACCCGCATCGCGATCCTGCGCAAGAAGGCCATCCAGGAGCGGCTCTCGGTGCCCGACGACGTGCTGGAGTTCATCGCCTCGCGCATCTCCACCAACATCCGCGAGCTCGAGGGTGCGCTGATCCGGGTCACCGCGTTCGCGAGCCTGAACCGCCAGCCCGTCGACATGAGCCTGGCCGAGATCGTGCTGCGTGACCTGATCCCCGACGAGGCGTCCAGCCAGGTCACCCCGGCCACGATCATGGCCCAGACCGCTGCCTACTTCGGGCTCACCCTCGATGACCTGCAGGGTCAGTCCCGCTCTCGGGTGCTCGTCACGGCTCGGCAGATCGCGATGTACCTGTGCCGCGAGCTGACCGACCTCTCGCTGCCGAAGATCGGCCAGCAGTTCGGCGGCCGCGACCACACCACCGTCATGCACGCCGACAAGAAGATCCGCCAGCTCATGGCGGAACGCCGGGCGATCTACAACCAGGTGACCGAGCTGACGAACCGGATCAAGCAGCAGTCTCGCTGAGCCACGCCACGCTCTCGCGCAGGGTGCTCTCCCACGGGGTCGCTGCCAGGCCGAATGCCGTGGACGCGGCGGTGCTGTCCAGCACGAACGGCGCCTCGAACTGGTGGCGGGTCTCGTTGAACTCCCGCAGCAGGGGATAGACAAAGCTCACCGCGCGCACCACTGTCGTGGGGACCCGCCTCGGACGTCGGACCGGCTGGCCCACGAGCGCGGCCACCTCTGCGGCCACCTGTGCCATCGAGCGGGGAGGGGCGCTCGGCACGTGCCACGTGCGGCCCCATGCCTCGGAGTCGGTGGGCTCGCTCGCGAGGCGCGCCACGAGCCGCGCCACGTCCTGACCGTTGGTCCACGTGTGTGGGGCATCCGGGTCACCCATGACGAGCCACCCTGAGCGCCCGGCCATGGCGGGCTTGATGACGTAGGTGTTCAGGTAGCTCTGGGCTCCCATCCCGGCTCCGACGTAGTCCGACCCGCGCACCTCGGTCGCCCGGATCCGGCCGGCCTCGTGCAGGGCGAGCGCGTCGCGCCACATCGCAGCGCGCACCTCTCCCTTGCGCCCGTTCGGCGCCACGGGGGTCTCTTCGGTCATCGGGGCCGCCACGCGGCCATAGGGATAGAGGTTGCCCACCGTGACGAGCCCGGCCCCGGTCGCCGTGGCGGCCTCCAGGATCGCGCTGGCCATCGGGGGCCACAGCTGCGCCCACCTGGAGTACGTCGACGGGTTCAGGGCGTTGACGATGCTGTCCGCCCCGGCGGAGATCTTCACCAGCCTCGCTCCATCGGTGACGTCTGCCGCGACGACCTGCACCCCGTGCAGGTCGCCTCCGCCCCCGGAGCGGGACACCAGGAGCACATCGTGGCCCGCCGCCCCCAGTTCCCGGGCTGCCCCTCGGCCGATGGCGCCGGCTCCCAGGATCACGTGTGTTCCCATGACGTCTTCTCCTCCGACTCATCCGAGAGCAGCGCTCTCGGTTCTGGCCCAGTGAATCCCTGGACGCACCAGATGTCAAGAGCACTGCTCTTATACGTGTTCAGCGCTCACGTTCATGGCATGCTGGCCGGGTGCGCACCGCAGACGGCATCCGCGCCCGCAACCGGGCCGCGATCGAGACCGAGATCCTTCAGGTGGCCCGCGCCCACCTGGCTGCGCACGGGGCCGCGGCCCTTTCGCTGCGAGCCATCGCCCGCGACGTGGGGATGGTGTCCTCGGCGCTCTACCGCTACGTCGCGAGCCGGGACGAGCTCCTCACCCTGCTCATCATCGGCGCCTACACCGAGCTCGCGGACGCCGTCGACCAGGCTCATGACGCCGTGCCGCCGGACGAGCACCGCGCACGCTTCGGTGCCGTCGCCCACGCGCTTCGGGACTGGGCGCGCGCTCACCCCCACGACTGGGCACTGCTCTATGGCTCCCCGGTCCCCGACTACGACGCTCCCGGAGAGCGCACCACCGAGCCGGGCACCCGCGTCACCATGGTGCTCAGTGCCCTCCTGGACGACGCGTCCCGTGCGGGTGCTCTGAGCCCGCGCGCCGGGGCCACCGACGCGAAGGCGAAGGCACGGGCGCAGGCCGGGATCGGGGCGATGCTCGCCGACCCCAGGTTGGCCGTCCTGCCACTGGACCCGGTCGCCATGCTCGCGGGTGTGCAGTCCTGGACGGTGCTGGTCGGCGCCGTGAGTCGCGAGGTCTTCCAGATGCTCGGCCCCGACTTCGCCACCCCCGACCTCTTCGACGACGCCGTCAGCATCGCCTGCGACCTCGTCCTGAGGGCTGAGCCGTGAGTTGTCCACAGGCTGCCGAAGGCACCTGTGCACGTCCGAACACGCGACCGATCGTGGTGCGTCAGTGCGGGGCCCAACCTCCCGGCATCCACCGTGTGTGGGCAACTCTGTGGACAACCCACGATTCCCACGAGTCCCAGACGTCACGACCCACAGTTGTCCACACCATCCTGTGGACAACTGTGGACAACCCCACTGAACACGTGGACCTTCACCCCCGTCGCCGTGGACGCGGTGTGAACACCCGGGGCTCGTCCACAGCCCCCCTGCTGCGCCGGTGGTTCTCGTCCACGAGGTGTCCACACCCACGCCGCGCCTGCTGACCAGCCACGATCACCCCTCGTCCACAGCATCCACACCTCCTACAACGACGAAGAGATCCATCACTCAGCCATCCGCCCCGATCACGACCTGGCCAAGCCCCTGGCGAGTGATCCCCGGCGCCCACACCGTGGTGCTCACCTTCCTCCATGCCGCGGATCGAGTATCGGCACGACGGGCCGTGCACTAGTGTCGTGACCCCGCCAGCAACGGGGCCGCTGGCACGCGCCCGGCCTCCTCGCCGGCGAGGTTCTCCGAAGGACGATGAGGTGGGGCTCCGGCCGCGCCAGACGAAGGTGGGTTGTCGTGAAGTTCCGCGTCGAGCGAGACGTCCTGGCCGAGGCTGTCACCTGGGTGGCGCGCGGTCTGCCGGCACGCCCTCCTGTTCCGGTGCTCGCCGGCATCCTGCTCGAGGCCGATGCCGAGGGCACCCTCACGCTCTCCGCCTTCGACTACGAGGTCTCCGCCAAGATCACCGTTGCGGCAGATGTTGCAGAGGCCGGCACGGTGCTCGTGCTGGGTCGCCTGCTCGCCGACATCTCGCGCAACCTGCCGGACCGGCCGATCGACGTGGCGGTCGAGGGCAACAAGGTGCAGGTGACCTGCGGTTCCTCACGGTTCAGCCTGCTGATGATGCCCGCCGACGACTACCCGACGCTGCCGTCCTCCCCGGAGCCGAGCGGCTCGATCGACGGTCACCTCTTCACCCAGGCCGTCGCCCAGGTTTCGATCGCGGCCGACCGCGGTGACACCCTCCCGATCCTCACCGGCGTGCGCGTCGAGATCGAGGGCGACACCATGACGCTCCTCGCGACCGACCGCTACCACCTGGCGATGCGCGAGCTGCACTGGAACCCCGGCTCCACCGACGCGAGCCACGTGGTGCTCATCCCCGCGCGCACGCTCTCCGACACCGCCCGCTCCCTGGGTGCGAGCGGCTCGATCGACGTCGCCCTGGGCACCGCCGCAGGTGGTGACGGGCTCGTCGGGTTCGAGGCCGGCCAGCGGCGCACCACCACGCGCCTGCTCGACGGCGAATACCCCAAGGTCAGCTCGATCTTCCCGACGACCTCCGAGACCGAGTCGGTCATCAAGACCGCCGACCTGGTCGAGGCCGTCAAGCGCGTCGCCCTGGTGGCGGAGCGCAACACCCCGGTGCGGCTGCGCTTCAGCGAGGGTCAGGTGCAGATCGACGCCGGCACCGGCGACGACGCCCAGGCCTCCGAGGCCGTGCCCGCCGTGCTCACCGGACCCGAGCTCGAGATCGCCTTCAACCCCGGCTACCTGCTCGACGGCCTGGGAGCCGTGGGCACGGCATACAGCCGCATCTCCTTCACCCAGCCCTCCCGCCCGGCGGTCCTCTCCGGGCAGGACGAGGAGGACGGCGAGGCCGACACCTCCTACCGCTACGTCCTGATGCCGGTTCGCTTCGCGTCCTGACCCCCGAGCGCGGATGCCGCGGGCGTAGCCTGAGGAGCGGACGGCGCACCCGCCACCACACACCACGGAGGAGCTCGACATGCAGCTTGGCTTGGTCGGACTGGGGAAGATGGGCGGCAACATGCGCGAGCGCATCCGCCGCGCGGGCCACGAGGTCGTCGGTTACGACCGCAACAAGGCCGTCTCGGACTCACGCTCTCTCGCCGACATGGTCAAGAAGCTCGACGCGCCGCGGGTGGTCTGGGTGATGGTGCCGCACGGCGACCCGACCCGCGAGACCGTCGCCAAGCTCGGCGACCTGCTCGAGAAGGGTGACCTGGTCATCGACGGGGGCAACTCCAAGTTCACCGAGGACTACGAGAACGAGAAGCTGCTGAAGGCCAAGGGCATCGGCTACGTCGACTGCGGGGTCTCCGGCGGCATCTGGGGCCTGGACAACGGCTACGGGCTGATGTGCGGTGGCACCGCCGCCAACGTCAAGAAGGCGATGCCGATCTTCGACGCGCTGCGACCGGAGGGCCCCCGCGACGAGGGCTTCGTCCACGCCGGCAAGGTCGGTGCCGGTCACTACACGAAGATGGTGCACAACGGCATCGAATACGGCCTGATGGCCGCCTATGCCGAGGGCTTCGAGCTGCTCATGAAGAAGGACATCGTCGAGAACGTGCCCGGCGCGTTCAAGGCCTGGAGCCGCGGCACGGTGGTGCGGTCCTGGCTGCTCGACCTCATGGTCGACGCGCTGGAGGCCAACCCCACCCTCGATGACGTCTCGGACTACACCTCCGACTCCGGCGAGGGCCGGTGGACCGTCGAGGAGGCCATCGAGCTCTCCGTGCCGATGCCGGTTATCTCCGCCTCGCTGTTCGCCCGCTTCGCCTCCCGCCAGAAGTCCTCCCCGACCATGCAGGCCGTTGCTGCACTGCGCGGCGGGTTCGGCGGACACCAGGTGATGACGATCGCCGAGGGCGAGAAGCTGCGCAACGAGGACGCGGCCGGCCCGGCGAGCGCCGACGCGGCCACGAAGAAGGCCGCGAGCAAGGAGAAGGCTCCTCGCTCGGCCAAGGCGGCGGCAGCCAAGGGTCGCAAGACGGCATCCGCCGGGCCCTCCTCCGGCTCGGGGCACGCCGGTGGCAGCGCCGGGTCCTCCGGTCCCACGACGGGCACCGGCTCGACCCGGAAGCGCGCCGCGAAGAAGGGCTAGGCCGGGGTGCACGTCCGGCACCTGACCGTCGTCGACTTCCGCAGCTACGAGAGTGCGGAGCTTCCCCTCGGGCCCGGCATGACCACGCTCGTCGGGCTCAACGGGCAGGGCAAGACCAACCTCGTCGAGGCGATCGGCTACCTCGCCAGCCTGTCCAGCCATCGGGTCGCCACCGATGCGCCGCTCGTGCGGTTCGGGGCCCAGCAGGCCATCGTGCGCGGCGCCGTGGTGCGTGACGGGCGCGAGACCCTCATCGAGCTGGAGGTCACGCCGGGGCGGGCGAACCGGGCCCGGCTCAACCGCTCGCCGATGACCCGGCCGCGGGACGTGCTCGGCACCCTTCGCACGGTGCTCTTCGCTCCGGAGGATCTTGCTCTGGTCAAGGGTGACCCCAGCGAGCGCCGCCGCTTCATCGACGACCTGCTTGTCGCCCGGCAGCCGCGGTGGGCGGGGGTGCGCTCGGACTACGACAAGATCCTCAAGCAACGGGGGGCGTTGCTGAAGTCGGCGGCACCGGTGCTCCGGCGCGGTCGCCGAGGATCGCGGCCGGCACCCGACGCGGGACAGGAGGGCGCGGCAGAGCGGGAGTCGGCGCTGCACACGCTGGATGTCTGGGACTCCCAGCTCGCCGAGGTCGGTTCCCACCTGCTCTATGCCCGACTGCGGCTGCTGCGCGACCTGGGGCCGCTGCTGGGGAAGGCG
>JBDTDY010000275.1:0-4356 GCA_039922835.1 Ornithinibacter sp. | reverse complement strand
CCGTTCACCGAGGCCGTCGAACAGGTCGTCGGGTTCTACCTGCTCGACAGCGACGACCGGGCTGACCTCGTGCGGGTCTGCACCGCGTTCGCGTCCCGCGGGGAGCTGATCGAGCTGCGCGACATGGAGGTCGGCGAAGAGCCGGAGGACCAGCGCCCGACGTGATCCCGGAGGAGGTCCTCGCGGACACCGTGCGAGGGGAGTGGGGGCGCCTGATCGCCCTTCTCCTGCGGCAGTTCCGACGCCTGGACCTCGCCGAGGACGCGCTTGCGGATGCCGTGGAGTCGGCGGCTCGCACGTGGCCGGGCGCCGGCGCCCCGGACCGCCCGGCGGCCTGGTTGCTGACCGCTGCCCGTCGCCGGGTGATCGACCGGCTGAGGGCCGAGGCGATGGCGGCTCGACGAGCGCCTCTGGTGGGGGCGGACGAAGAGTCACGACGACGAGGAGGAGGAGGCGGCGCGATGGCCGACCCGGGCGACCTCGTCGAGGACGACCTTCTGCGGCTGGTCCTCATGTGCTGCCACCCCTCGTTGACCCCCGAGGTCGCGAGCGCCCTCGCGCTGAGACTGGTCGTCGGCACCTCCACCGCCGACATCGCGCGACTCTTCCTGGTGCCCGAGCCCACGATGGCGGCGCGGATCACCCGCGGCAAGAAGAAGATCGTGGCGGCCGGCGTCCCGTTCGCCGTGCCGGACGCGACCGCGCTGCCGTTGCGGCTCTCGGTCGTGGCGCAGACGGCATACCTCGCGTTCACCGCCGGCTACGCGCCCGGGAGCGGTGACAGGCTGGTGAGATCAGATCTGGCGGGCGAGGCGATCAGGCTGGTCCGCGTCACCCTCGGCCTGCGGCCCGACGAGCCGGTGCTGCGCTCTCTGCTGGCCTTGATGCTGCTGCAGCACTCGCGGCGCGACGCCCGGGTCGACGGTGCCGGCGCGCTGGTGCTGTTGCCCGACCAGGACCGGTCGTCGTGGCACCACGAGGAGATCGAGGAGGCGCTCGACCTGCTGCGGCGCCTGCCACCCGACCCGGAGTCCCTCGCCGAGTCCTATCGGCTGCAGGCGCTGATCGCCGCTGAGCACGCCATCGCGAGAACAGCCAGCGACACCCGATGGGACCGGATCTGTGACGGGTATGCCGCGTTGCTGGCGGTCAGCCCCACCCCGGCCGCGCGACTCGCCCTGGCGGTGGCCGTGTCCGAGCGGGACGGACCCGAGGCGGGGCTCCGTGCGCTGGCCGGGCTGGAGCGCGAGATGCCCGCGAGTCACCGGATGCCGGCGGTGCGCGCAGAGCTGCTCGTGCGGGCTGGTCGGGGGGTTGAGGCAACGAAGGCCTACGACCGGGCGATCGCCCTGTGCGGCAACGCCGTCGAGCGTGAGCACCTCACCTCTCGTCGTGACGAGATCGCCGGGCACTGAGCGGGTGCACCAGCGCCACCGCGACCACGAGCAGTGCGGGCCACCACCAGTGGACACCATCGGTGGCGACGATGCCCTGCTTCGCCATCAGCCCCAGCCCACCGCACGCGAGCACCGTCGCAACCACGGGGCGCCACACCGCTGGCTGGTCGACGACTGCGGAGGGGGCCGACTCGAACCGGCCCACGGCCGCGACGACACCCAGGGTCGCCACGCCCAGCACGCCCCACCACAGGGGCCGCCCGGCCCACCAGTCACGAGAGAGCGGCTCCGCTCCCAGGCCGGCCCCTCCCAGCAGCAGGGCGATCCCGATGACGAGCACCATCACGGTGAGGTGCCAGAGGTAGATCGTCATGATCCGGGCCGTCACCATGACGGTGGCCCGCCACGGCAGGGGGCGGCGGAGCCATCTGGCGAGCGCAGGCTCGAGCGCGAGCACGACCCCCGCCTGGAGCAACCCGAGGAAGCCGAGGGTGACCCGCGTCGGGTAGGAGTTGTTGATCGTGGCCCCGTCGAGCCCGATCATCGAGACCGGGTAGGGGCCGGCGAGCACGAGGGTGAGGAGCCCCACCGCTCCGACCAGCGCGAGGAGCAGGCGTCGCCCGGTGCCCCGGAGCCGACCGTCCAGCCAGGCGTAACCGAGCTGGTGGACGCTGGCCCACACCACGACGTAGTTGGCGAAGCCGATGGCCGGGACCCCCGCGCCGATGCTCAACAGGTCGACCAGACCGCCGAGGGCCAGCCCGCCCACGATGCTCGCCCACCCCAGTCGCTCCCACAGCCACAAGGTGCCCGGTGCAACCGCGCAGACGACGACGTAGGCGGCGAGGAACCACGTGGGCACGAGGGCGACCTGTGAGGCGGTGCGCAAGGTGGCCCCGGGGACCCCCGCGCGGAGGGCGATGGTGGACAGCGCGACCCAGGTCAGGAGGAGCGGGACCACCGGTGTGAGGAGCCGCACGAGACGCGACCGCAGCCACCCGGCATACCCGATGTCCCGCCGACGGGCGGACCGCCACGACAGGGCGTTGGCATAGCCACCGACGAGGAAGAAGATCGGCATCACCTGGAACACCCACGTGAGGGGGTGGGTCCAGGGGGCGATGTCGAGCACCGCGCCGGTGCGGAGCTCGCCCGAGTCGACCCAGACGGCCGCGACCAGCCAGTGACCGAGCACGACGACGAGGATCGCGACGACGCGCAGCAGGTCGACGACCTTGTTGCGGGTGGTGGGAGTGGCAGCGGCGACCGCGCGCACCGAGGTGAGGTCCATGGCCCCAGAGTCGCGCCCTGAGGGGGTGCTGCACATGAGTAGCGGCACCCAGCTCGAGCGTCCCGATGCCGGGCTGGCGCCGGTCACGGACGCGCCGCCCCCGGCAGTTGCTGTGTGGAAGGATCGGGGTGTATCGGTTCATCCCCCACCGCCCCTAGGAGTTCACGGTGCCCATCGCAACGCCCGAGGTCTACGCCGACATGCTTGACCGGGCCAAGAACGGCTCGTTCGCCTACCCCGCCATCAACATCACCTCGAGCCAGACGGTGACCGCCGCGATCCGTGGCTTCGCCGAGGCCGGGTCCGACGGCATCATCCAGGTCTCCACCGGTGGTGGCGAGTATGCCTCCGGCTCCACGATCAAGAACATGGTCACCGGTTCCATCGCGCTCGCGGCCTACGCCGAGGAGGTCGCGAAGAACTACCCGGTCAACATCGCGCTGCACACCGACCACTGCCCCAAGAACAAGCTCGACGGCTTCGTGCGGCCGCTGATCGCCGCGTCGACCGAGCGGGTCAAGGCAGGCGGTCTGCCGATCTTCCAGTCGCACATGTGGGACGGCTCGGCCACGCCGCTGGAGGAGAACCTCCAGATCGCCCAGGAGCTGCTCGAGCTGTGTCTGGCAGCCAACATCATCCTCGAGGTCGAGATCGGGGTCGTCGGTGGCGAGGAGGACGGCGTCGCCAACGAGATCAACGACAAGCTCTACTCGACCCCCGAGGACGCCATCGCCACCGCGCGTGCGCTCGGGCTCGGCGAGAACGGCTACTACATGACCGCGCTCACCTTCGGGAACGTGCACGGCGTCTACAAGCCGGGCAACGTCAAGCTGCGCCCCGAGGTGCTCAAGGCCGCCCAGGATGCCGTGCACGCCGAGTTCTCGACGGCGAGCGACAAGCCCTTCCACCTCGTCTTCCACGGTGGCTCGGGATCCTCGCCCGAGGAGATCTCGGCAGCGGTCGACTACGGCGTGGTGAAGATGAACGTCGACACCGACACCCAGTACGCGTTCACGCGTCCCGTGGCCGAGTGGATGCTGCGCAACTACGACGGCGTGCTGAAGATCGACGGCGAGGTCGGCAACAAGAAGCAGTACGACCCGCGTGCCTGGGGCAAGGCAGCCGAGGCCGGCATGGCCGCCCGCGTCGTCGAGGCGTGCCAGAACCTCCGCTCTGCGGGCACGCACCCGGCCTGACCCTCCCGCTCGAGAGGAGAGAACACGCCGTGCGGGGGTGACCTCGAGCGGCGTGTTCTCTACTCTCGACGAGAGAAACCCGACCACCACGACCTGAGAGGCCCGCGTGCCCAACGACCTGCTCGGCATCCCCCCGACCCACCTGCCCGAGGACCCCGCGACGCGGGCGCTGGACGACGGCGTCGCACCCGACCAGGTTGCGGCGGGGAACCCGACGTCATCCCTGGTCTGGGCCGTGCTCGCCGAGGACGCCATGGCGGATGACCGGGTCGTGGAGTCCTACGCCTACGCGCGCACCGGCTACCACCGCGGCCTCGATGCACTGCGACGCGCGGGGTGGCGGGGGCAGGGGCCGGTGCCGTGGGAGCACGAGCCCAACCGCGGCTTCCTGACCTCGCTGGCCCTCCTGGCACTGAGCGCCCGTGCGATCGGTGAGAGCGACGAGTGGGAGCGCTGCTCGACGTTCCTCCGT
>JBDTDY010000274.1:0-2895 GCA_039922835.1 Ornithinibacter sp. | reverse complement strand
GCCATCACCCGTTCGGCCATCATCACGCGGGCAACGGGGGTCGATCTGGCGAGCGGATGCCCTCTCGTCGGTGCTACTCCCCGCCGTCCGCAGGGGCGCGCAGCCCTTCGTAGATCTCCTTGCACGTCTGGCAGACCGGGAAGCGCTTGGGGTCGCGGCCGGGGATCCAGACCTTGCCGCACAGCGCCGTCACCGGATCTCCCGACAACGCGCTCTCGAGGATCTTCTCCTTGCGGACGTAGTGCGAGAGGCGCTCGTGGTCGCCGGGCTCGGCGACCTCGGGAAGGGCCTCGGTGCGCTCGAGCAGCGCGGTCTGCCTCTGCGGCTGCCTCTGTGGGGCGTGCGGATCATCCAGCGGCGGCATCGTCTCGCTCATCCCCCCACTCTATGCCGACGCACCCGCCCCGACCTCCCCGACTTCGTCTGTCGGTGTGCCGCGACACGCCGCTTCCGCGTCCCCGAACCTGCATCTGGACAGACGAAGTCGGGGAGATCGGATGCCGGGAAAGGGTTGAGAGAGTGCAGGGTCGAGTCAGTTCAGGGTCGAATCAGTTCAGGGTCGAATCAGTTCAGGGTCGTGTCAGTTCAGGGTCGGGTCGGCGGGATACCACGCGACCCAGCGCAGCGGCCCCTGCTGACGTCGCAGCACCTCGCGCCAGAGCCCGTCGGGCTCACCGGTGAAGACGTCACCGCGCTCGGTCTCCAGGACGAACCACGACCCGGTGCGGATCTCGGCCTCGAGCTGACCCGGCGACCACCCGGCATACCCCGCGAAGATGCGTAGCCCGGTGAGGTCCGGCACGACGAGCATGGGCGGGGTGTCGAGGTCGACCAGCGCCACCGAGCCGAAGAGCCGGCGCACGCCCGTGGGCTCGGGCGAGTCCCCCGGCACCGCGACCAGGCCCAGTGCCGAGTCGAGCTCGACGGGCCCACCCTGGAAGACCTTCGCGGGTGTGCTCGCGTGCTCCTCCCAGCCGGGGAGGACGTCGTCGACATCCGCCTCGATCGGGCGGTTGAGCACCACACCCTGCGCGCCGTCCTCGTCGTGGTGCAGGACGAGGACGACCGCGCGCGCGAAGACACCCTCCTCGATCTGCGGGGTCGCGACGAGGAGTCGACCGGTGGTGTGGGTCCCGCTCACCCGTCCATTCTGCCCCGGTAACCACCGGGACGGCCCGAACCCTGGCGCGGGCGTCCGCCGCCGGAGCCCTGGGGACGGCCACCGGGCCGACCGGCGGGGCGGCCACCGGCACCGGGACGGCCACCACGGCGACCCCCGTTCTTGCCGCCCTCGAGGATCGGGCGCCACAGGGCATCCGGCACCGGCACCCCCGTGGGGGTGCGACCACCGAGCGCCTGCACGACGTCGTCGCCCGGGCGCACCTTCGCGGTCGTCGCCTCGGCGCCTGCACCCTCGATCAGCCTGGTGACCATCTTGCGCTGGTGCGGCAGGGCGATCATGACCACAGCCCCCTCCTCACCAGCGCGGGCCGTGCGGCCTGCGCGGTGGAGGTAGTCCTTGTGGTCGGTCGGCGGGTCGACCTGCACGACCATGCCGACGTCGTCGACGTGGATGCCGCGGGCCGCCACGTCGGTGGCGACGAGCACGTTCATCGACCCGTCCCGGAAGGCACCGAGCACCCGGTTGCGCACCGCCTGGGAGAGGCCGCCGTGGAGGGCTGCCGCGAGCACACCGCGCTCGCGCAGCTCACCCGCGATGCGGTCAGAGCCGAGCTGGGTGCGCGCGAAGACGATGACACGACCGCCGCGACCGGCGAGCTCGGCCGTCAGGGCCTTCTTGTCCTGAGGGTCGATGAGCAGCACGTGGTGGCTCATGGTGTCGATCGAGGCCTGGGCCTCGTCGGTGGAGTGGGTGACGGGGTCCACGAGGTAGCGGTCCACGAGGGTGTCGATGCCCTTGTCGAGGGTCGCCGAGAACAGCAGTCGCTGACCGCCCGCCGGCACCTCGTCCAGGATCGCCGTGACCTCGGGCAGGAAGCCCATGTCGGCCATGTGGTCTGCCTCGTCGAGCACGGCGATCTGAACGCCGCCCAGCTCGACCGCGCCGCGCTCCATGAGGTCGGCGAGCCGGCCCGGCGTCGCGACGAGGATGTCGATGCCCTTGTTGAGCGCCTTGATCTGCGGCTCGTAGGACAGGCCACCGGCAACGAGCTTGTGTCGCAGGCCGGTGACGTGCACGAACGGCTCGAGCGCGTCGCTGACCTGCATGGCCAGCTCGCGGGTCGGCACCAGGATGAGCGAGCGCGGGCGCTTGCTCTCCGGGCGGGTTCCGTCGGCGAGGCGGGCGATCATCGTCAGGCCGAAGGCGAGGGTCTTGCCCGAGCCGGTGCGGGCGCGTCCGAGGACGTCGCGGCCAGCCAGTGCGTCGGGGATGGTTGCGACCTGGATCGGGAACGGCTCGGTGATGCCGTCGCGGGCCAGCCGCTCGACGAGGCGCTCGGGCAGGCCGAGTGCGGCGAAGCCATTGTCCTCGGTCACGTCCTTGGCGCCACCGGCGGCGGAGCTGTATGCCGTCCAGGTGTCGGCCTCGGCACGCGCGGCCTCGGCCTCCTCGAAGGTCACCGGGCCGTCCTCGCCACGAGGCGCGAACCGGTCGCCCCGGTCATCCCGGCGGGGCCGGTCACCGGCATACCCACCTCGCGACGCAGGGGGGCGGGAGCCGCCACGGTCATCGTTGCGGTAGCCACCACGCTCGGGGCGCGAGGAACCACGGTCATCGTTGCGGTTCCCGGCATACCCACCACGCTCGGGACGCGAGGAACCACGGTCATCGGAACGGGGTCGGTCACCGGCATAGCCGCCGCGCGACGCATCGGGGCGGGAGCCGCCACGGTCGTCGTTGCGGTAACCACCACGCTCGGGGCGCGAGGAACC